>NZ_JBHWUE010000100.1:0-32646 GCF_042738615.1 Rhodococcus sp. NPDC059968 | reverse complement strand
CCCACCGAGACGACCGTGATGAGCAACTGCAGCGGACCACTGCCACCCGGCGGCCCGGTCACCATCGGCGGCCCGATCCGCGGCACCCACGCCTACGTCCTCGACGACCGACTCCGGCCCGTCCCCACCGGCGTGACCGCAGAACTGCACCTGGCCGGGATCCAACTGGCACGCGGATACCAGGACCGGCCCGGACTGACCGCCGAACGATTCGTCGCCAACCCCTACGGCCCACCCGGCCAACGCATGTACCGCACCGGCGACCTCGTCCGCTGGCACCCCGACGGCAACCTCGAATTCCTCGGCCGCCGCGACCTCCAAGTCAAAATCCGCGGCCACCGCATCGAACTCGGCGAAATCGAAGCCACCCTCACCACCCACCCCGACATCACCCACGCCGCGGTGGCGGTGCACAATGATCAGCACACCGGGGACCGACTCGTCGGCTACATCGTCTCCCGCGACCACACCCCCCTCGACCCCACCGCGATCCGCGCCTACGCCGCCGACCACCTCCCCGACTACATGGTGCCCAACCCCATCACCATCCTCGACGCACTACCGCTGACCACCAACGGCAAGATCGACCGACGGGCACTCCCCACCCCGGTGCTGCCGACACCGCGGTACCGGCCGCCGGTCACGGTGGTCGAGGGCCTCGTTGCCGGGGTGTTCGCCGACGTCCTCGGCCACGACCGCATCGGGCTCGACGACGACTTCTTCACCCTGGGCGGCAACTCGCTGCTCGCGACGCAGGCGGTGTCGCGGCTGGGTGTCGCGATGGATTCGCGGGTGCCGATGCGAGTGTTGTTCGAGGCGTCGTCGGTGCAGGCACTGTCGAAGTGGCTCGAATCCCGGGCGACGGCCGGCGCACGCACACCCCTGCTCGCGCGGCCCCGACCCGAACGAATCCCGCTATCGTATGCGCAGCAACGAATCTGGTACCTCAACCGGTTCGACCCCCACTCACCGGTCTACAACATCCCGTTCGCCGTGCGCCTGTCGGGGACCATGGACACGGCCGCACTGCTGGCAGCGATCGCAGACGTCGTGGACCGGCACGAGACCCTGCGGACGATCTACCCCGAATCCGACACCGGCCCGCACCAAGTGGTTGTCCCGGCGGCGGAGGTCAGCAGCGGATTCGCCACCGCCGCCGTGACCGAGAACGAGCTCGCCGCGCGACTGACCTCGATGGCCTCGGCCGGGTTCGACGTCACAGCATCGGTGCCGCTGCGCGCCGCCTTGTTCGAGACAGCCGACGATGAGCATGTGCTCGCCGTGGTGCTGCACCACATCGGCGCCGACGGCTCCTCGATCGCCCCGCTGGCCCGAGATCTCGTGGCCGCCTACACGGCTCGCACAGGCGGACACGCGCCATCGTGGTCACCGCTAGCGGTCCAGTACGCCGACTACACGCTATGGCAACGCGAACTACTCGGGTCCGAGGACGACCCCGATTCGTCGCTCGCACAGCAACTGACCTACTGGCGTTCGACATTGGATGGTCTACCCGAACAGCTCGAGCTGCCCGTGAACCGAACTCCGCCCGCCGTCACCCACCGTGGACGAACACACACGTTCACCATCGCCGCACGCACCCACCGCGCGGCAGCCGCACTAGCACGACAGCACACCGCGACCGTGTTCATGGTGGCGCACACCGCGTTCGCGGTGTTCCTGGCCCGGATGTCGGGCACCGGCGATATCGCGATCGGCACCCCCGTCGCCGGCCGCGGCGACCCAGCCCTCGACGATCTGGTCGGCATGTTCGTCAACACACTGGTGCTGCGAACCCCGGTCGACGCCGCCAGCAGCTTCACCAACCTGCTCTCGACGGTGCGAGAAACCGACCTGGCCGCGTTCGAGCACGCCGACGTGCCGTTCGAACGGGTGGTACAGGCCCTCAACCCGGCACGGTCGACCACCCGGCACCCACTGTTCCAGGTGATGCTCGCCTTCCAGAACCAGGAACACGCGGAGCTCGAATTGGAGGGGCTGACCGCCCGTATCGAAGACATCGACCACGCCGCCACCCAGTTCGACCTGACCCTCACCATCAGCGAACGTTTTGGCGACAAGGGCGCCCCCACGGGGCTGAACGCAGCATTGACCTGCACAGCCGACCTGTTCGACGAGGACACGGTGCGAGGGTTCGCTGATCGGTTCACCCGGCTCCTCGAGGCCGGGGTGGCCGATCCCGACAGCCCGGTCGGCGACATCGACCTGCTCGACCCCACCGAGAAACAGCTGATCCTCGGGGACTGGAACCACACCGATCATGCGCCAACCACCGACACGCTGGTGTCGATGTTCGGTGCGCAGGCCGCCCGCACACCCGACGCCATCGCGGTCATCGACGGAAACCGAACACTGTCCTATGCCGAGTTCAACGCACGCGTCAACCGTCTCGCCCGACACCTGATCACCCAGGGTGTGGGCCCGGAAACCATCGTGGCACTGCGGATGCGCCGCTCCATCGACTTCGTCATCGGCGTCTATGCGACCCTCACCGCCGGTGGGGCATACCTACCCATCGACCCCGACCACCCAGCCGAGCGCGCACACTTCATACTCTCAGTGGCACAACCAACCTGCATGCTGACCACCACCCACGACGACCAAATCGATCTGTCCGACCCGGTACCGGTCCTCCACATCGACACCATCGATCTGTCACGGGTATCCGCGGCGCCGGTGACCGACGCGGACCGTCGTGCACCACTGCGCCCGCAGAACACGGCCTACGTGATGTTCACCTCGGGATCGACCGGCCGCCCGAAGGGGGTAACCGTGGCCCACAGCGCGATCGCCAACGAGGTGCAGTGGGTTGCGTTAGATTACGGCTTCGGTGACCGTCTTTTGCAGAGCAACGCGGTGACCTTCGACGCGTCGACCCCCGATCTCTTCGCTCCGCTGCAGGTCGGTGCCTGCGTGGTGTTGGCAGGGCCCGACGGCCAACGCGACCCCGACTACCTCGCCGAACTCATTCGCAGCCATGCGATTACCCACATGTCCTCGGTACCGACGGTACTGACCGCCCTGATGGCCAGCCGATCACCCGACGTTCTCCGCGGCGTGCGGGTGATCTACCTCGGCGGTGAAACACTGTCCGGGCGCACGGTGACGCGACTGACCCAGTCCGGTCCTGCAACGGTATGGAACCAGTACGGGCCCACCGAAACCACCGTCAGCGTCATCTGTCACCGTTGCACCCAGCCCGAAGAGTCGGTGGTACCCATCGGCACACCCCAGACCAACTGCCACGCCTACGTGTTGGACCACCGCTTGCATCCGGTACCGGTGGGGGTGGTGGGCGAGTTGTATGTGGCGGGGGTGCAACTGGCACGGGGTTATCACGGCCCGCCCGGACTGACCGCCGAGCGGTTCGTCGCCAACTCCTTCGGCCCACCCGGCGAACGCATGTACCGCACCGGCGACCTCGTGCGCTGGCACCCCGACGGCAACCTCGAATTCCTCGGCCGCCGCGATCTCCAAGTCAAAATCCGCGGCCACCGCATCGAACTCGGCGAAATCGAAGCAACTCTGACGGCGGATCCCGACGTAACCCAGGCTGTCGCCGCGGTGCACAATGATCAGCACACCGGGGACCGGCTCGTCGGCTACGTCGTCTCCCGTGACGGCGCCCACCTCGACCCGGCTCGTGTCCGCGCGATGGTCGCGGACCGCCTCCCCGACTACATGGTGCCCTCGCCGATTACCGTGGTGGATCGGTTGCCGTTGACGGCGAGTGGGAAGGTGGATCGGCGGGCGTTGCCGGTACCGGTGTTGCCGGTGCCGCGGTACCGGGCGCCGATGACGGTGGTGGAGGGGGTCGTTGCCGGGGTGTTCGCCGACGTCCTCGGCCACGACCGGGTCGGGCTCGACGACGACTTCTTCACCCTGGGCGGCAACTCGCTGCTTGCGACGCAAGCGGTGTCGCGGCTGGGTGTCGCGATGGATGCGCGGGTGCCGATGCGGGTGTTGTTCGAGGCGTCGTCGGTGCAGGCACTGTCGAAGTGGCTCGAATCCCAGGCGACGGCCGGCGCACGCACACCCCTGCTGCCGCGGCCCCGACCCGAACGAATCCCGCTATCGTATGCGCAGCAACGAATCTGGTTCCTCAACCGATTCGACCCGCACTCACCGGTCTACAACATCCCGTTCGCCGTGCGCCTGTCGGGGACCATGGACACGGCCGCACTGCTGGCAGCGATCGCAGACGTCGTGGACCGACATGAGACCCTGCGGACGATCTACCCCGAATCGGAGGCCGGCCCGTACCAAGTGGTTGTCCCGGCGGCGGAGGTCAGCGGCGGATTCGCCACCGCCGCCGTGACCGAGAACGAGCTCGCCGCGCGGCTGACCTCGATGGCCTCGGCCGGGTTCGATGTCACAGAATCGGTGCCGCTGCGGGCCGCCGTGTTCGAGACGGCCAAAAACGAGCATGTGCTCGCCGTGGTGCTGCACCACATCTGCGCCGACGGCTCCTCGATCGCCCCGCTGGCCCGAGATCTCGTGGCCGCCTACACGGCTCGCACAGGCGGACACGCGCCATCGTGGCCACCGCTAGCGGTCCAGTACGCCGACTACACCCTGTGGCAACGGGAGATACTCGGCTCCGACGACGACCTGGGCTCGTTGCTCACCCAGCAGCTGACGTACTGGCGTTCGATACTCGCCGGGCTACCGGAACAGCTCGAATTGCCGGGTTACCGGACCCGGCCCGTGGTGTCGCACCGTGGACGGACACACGCGTTCACGGTCGGCGTGGAGACCCACCGCGCGGTCATTGAGATCGCACGGCGACACGCCGCTACGGTGTTCATGATGCTGCACACCGCGTTCGCGGTGTCCTTGGCCCGGATATCGGGCTCCACTGCCGTCATCATCGGCACCCCCGTCGCCGGCCGCGGCGACCCAGCCCTCGACGATCTGGTCGGCATGTTCGTCAACACCCTCGCACTGCGAACCCCGGTCGACGGTGCCAGCAGCTTCACCAACCTGCTCTCGACGGTGCGAGAAATCGACCTGGCCGCGTTCGAGCACGCCGACGTGCCGTTCGAACGGGTGGTACAGGCCCTCAACCCGGCACGGTCGACCACCCGGCACCCACTGTTCCAGGTGATGCTCGCCTTCCAGAACCAGGAACACCCGAAACTGGAATTGGCGGGGCTGACCGCCCGTATCGAGGACATCGACCACGCCGCCACGCAGTTCGACCTCACGCTGACGGTAAGTGAACGCGTCGATCGGGATGGTGCCGCTCGCGGTCTGACCGCCACGCTGACTTACGCGCAGGACCTGTTCGACGAGGACACCGTCCGCGGCTTCGCCGACAGATTCACCCGGCTCCTCGAGGCAGTGGTGGCCGATCCCGACAGCCCGGTCGGCGACATCGACCTCCTCGACCCCACCGAGAAACAGCTGATCCTCGGGAACTGGAACCACACCGATCATGCGCCAACCACCGACACGCTGGTGTCGATGTTCGGTGCGCAGGTGGCGCGCACACCCGACGCCATCGCGGTCATCGACGGAAACCGAACACTGTCCTATGCCGAGTTCAACGCACGCGTCAACCGTCTCGCCCGACACCTGATCGCACAAGGAGTAGGCCCGGAAACCATCGTGGCACTGCGGATGCGCCGCTCCATCGACTTCGTCATCGGCGTCTACGCGACCCTCACCGCCGGCGCAGCATACCTACCCATCGACCCCGACCACCCAGCCGAGCGCGCACTCTTCATACTCTCAGTGGCACAACCAACCTGCATGCTGACCACCACCCACGACGACGGAAACGACCCTCCGCACGACATACCAGTCCTCCACATCGACACCATCGATCTGTCACGGGTGTCCGCGATGCCGGTGACCGACGCGGACCGTCGTGCACCACTGCGCCCGCAGAACACGGCCTACGTGATGTTCACCTCGGGATCGACCGGCCGCCCGAAGGGGGTGACCGTGGCCCACAGCGCAATCGTCAATCAGGTGCGGTGGGTGGTCGAGGCGTTCGATCACCGTGCCGGTGACCGTCTCCTGCAGAGCAACGCGGTGACCTTCGACGCGTCGACCCCCGACCTCTTTGCACCGCTACAGATCGGCGGATGCATGGTCTTGGCGAGCCCGGACGGCCAACGCGACCCCGACTACCTGGCGGAGCTCATCCGGGCGCAGAAGGTCACCCACCTGGCGTCGGTGCCGACGGTGCTAACCAGTCTGATGGCGAGCCGGTGGTCGGACGCGCTCGGTGGGCTGAAGGTGGTCTACCTCGGCGGTGAATCACTGTCCGGGCAGACGGTGGCGCGGTTGGCGGAGTTCAGTCCGGCGACGGTGTGGAACCAGTACGGGCCCACCGAAACGACCGTCAGCGTCATCTGTCACCGTTGCACCCAGCCCGAAGAGTCGGTGGTACCCATCGGCACACCCCAGACCAACTGCCACGCCTACGTGTTGGACCACCGCTTGTATCCGGTTCCGGTCGGCGTGACCGGAGAACTGCACCTGGCCGGGATCCAGCTGGCACGGGGGTATCTGGGCCGGCCGGGGTTGACGGCAGAACGGTTCGTGGCAAATCGGTTCGGCCCACCCGGCGAACGCATGTACCGCACCGGCGACCTCGTGCGCTGGCACCCCGACGGCAACCTCGAATTCCTCGGCCGCCGCGACCTCCAAGTCAAAATCCGCGGCCACCGCATCGAACTCGGCGAAATCGAAGCCACCCTCACCACCCACCCCGACATCACCCACGCCGTCGCCGCAATACACCACGATCCCCACACCGGCGACCGACTCGTCGGCTACATCGTCCCCCGCGACCACACCCCCCTCGACCCCACCGCGATCCGCGCCTACGCCGCCGACCACCTCCCCGACTACATGGTGCCCAACCCCATCACCATCCTCGACGCACTACCGCTGACCACCAACGGCAAGATCGACCGACGGGCACTCCCCACCCCGGTGCTGCCGACACCGCAGTACCGGCCGCCGGTCACGGTGGTCGAGGGCCTCGTTGCCGGGGTGTTCGCCGACGTCCTCGGCCACGACCGCATCGGGCTCGACGACGACTTCTTCACCCTGGGCGGCAACTCGCTGCTCGCCACCCAGGTCAGTGCGCGGCTGCAAGAGGCTCTCGGCGTCGAGATCCAAGTTGCGTGGCTCTTCACAGACTCCACGGTGGAAGCGATCGCCCGTAGAGTCGGGGCAGCCTCCGACGGGTCGACACCTATTGCGCCGACCGGACCTTCGTCGTTCGACGTCCTGTTGCCGATCAGATCAGCCGGGGATTCCGACCCGATCTTTTGCATACACCCGGCTAGCGGATTGGCCTGGTGTTACGCAGGTTTGGCTCCATACACCGAACCGGGACGGCGAATCTACGGGCTCCAATCCCCCGAACTCGTCGAAGACGACCCGCATCCCCGTTCGATCGAACAGTTGGCGGAGCAATACGTCCGAGAAATCCAGGCCGTGCAACCACACGGTCCATATCACCTACTCGGCTGGTCATTGGGCGGAGTCATCGCCCACGCCGTAGCCACACGGTTTCGCCTTCTGGGGCAGAAGGTCTCACTGCTCGCGATGCTGGACAGCCGGCTGCGCGAAGCGGAATCGGCTGCAGCCCGGGAATTCACTGTGGGAGACATTCTGGTCGAGCTGGCCGATCTGATTGGATTCGGCGCCGAAGACTTCGATGCCTCCGGGGCACCCTTGTCGGCTGAACAGGCGACCGAACTGATCCACACGCGGACTGGAGCATTCGAGTTTCTCCAGCCATCACACGTGAAGCGGATCGTCGCATCTTTCAATGACGCGCCACGACTGGTCGCCAATTACCAACCCCCCGCGTACGACGGAGACATGGTATTTTTCGCCGCCACTGCAACCGACGACATGACCCGAGAGTTTACCGAACGCTGCTGGCAGCCATACATATCCGGTTCCATCGAGTACTACCCCATCGATGTCACGCACATTCGTATGACCACGCCAGGCGCTTTGGCAGACATTGCACGAGTTCTCAACACCTACCTCGTCGACGCTGCCGGTTAGTTGCGGTTCGACATCGGCGGGCGCCCGCTCTGGCCGGGTTGGATAGCGGACCCATTGAGGCCGAGTAAGCAGCCGGGCCTCCCTGGCCCTCTTCGCCGGACCGAAGGCCCTGGCGTCTCGGGCGCCCTCGCTGAGTTGCTGGACACTTTTTGCGGCTTGGACGGCTTTCTTTGCTTGTGCGGCCCTCTGCATCGAGAGAACCTCTTCTGCCAGTTTCGCGGTTCTGGGGCTCTGCTCTGCGAGGGACTTCGCTGCCACCTCGAGTGCCCCGTCGAAACTGAAGACGGTGGTGTTCGCTGCTGCGGCCGCTTCAGCCATGGCCATTTGGCCCTGCGCCAAGCCCCGCACAAGCGAAACGACCTTCAATGAGCCCACCGCAACAAACGTGCACCCGCAAGCGGGAGCACCACCGCCGGCGCCCGATCACGCACAACGATCGTCTGCAACAAGCCCAGAGTGATGCACCGTGCATCACGTGCACCCCGAGTCGTGGGTGCGTCCAGTCCCGATTGCGATTCCTCTGCTGTCTCGCACGGTCAGCGCCCGTAGCGGGCGAATCAGAGATACACCTCAGATGTCCTGTAGGAACGCTCCAAGTCGTTCAAGCACCAACTCGGGTGGTTGATCGACAATCCAGTGACCGACGCCGTCGACCGCCTCGAGCTTAAAATCACGCGCCCGCTGGGCGTACCCGCGCAGCAGCGTGGGAGTGATCGCCGGGTCACCCACTCCGCGCAGAAACCGCAAGAGAATATCGCCAGAGGTACTCGCGAATTCGCTGGCACGGATCAGTTCGCCTGTCAGGAATGTGCGATACCAGCGCGAGCCGGCGACCGCATGACCGGGCTCGCTCATGCGACGTACATAGAGCGTGAAGTCGATCGTTGAGGTAGAACCCGGCGCCGACCCAACGGCCCGTCATCCTGATAGAGCGCCCATTCGGGTCGCTGAGAAGGCGCGACCCGATCACCGGAAGAGAAATCGAGATCTGATACCAGTAACGGGAAAGTTCTGCCCTCGATAGTTCGAGTATGGAGAGACGACGCCCGAACCCGAAGACCGCGCTGGGTTACCTCGAGCAGCTCCCCGTCCTCGTGCTACTGGACAGGCTGCCCGTGCCGGTCCTGGCTGTGGCTCAGGACGGTCTCGTCATCTACATGAATCGGGCTTTCGAACACATGCTGGGGTATCCGCAGGACGCGCTCCGTGAGTGTTCGATCGGAGACCTGGTCCAAACAGTGTCTCCGCTTCGATCGACCGTGACGGAACTGTCCGAGTCGGCCGGGAAGATCGTCGCACTGACACACCGAGACGGCTCCACCGTGCGCGCCGCAATCAGTCGGTCCACGCTCGAGCGACACGACGACCCGGTCATTCTCGTCTGCTTCCAGGATGTGACCGAACAACTGTGGGGCGGCGGCCGCGCCCCACACTTCGAGTGAGGTGATGACCTGCGCGTCAGCGGGCTAGCTGGACGCGTTGTAGTGACACCGGTGGGCCGGACCAACGTTCTTTCCATACATGGCGCGATCGCCGAGTTCTCCGTTATCTGGACACGCCGGGATGTCCGCACGAACCCTCACTGCTGCTCGCGTGCGGCCGCACCGTCGGCCGCAATTCGAAACTCGTTGTGCGCCAATTTGAATGGCTCGATCGAAGCTCACCGAGGATTCGGGCAACGACTCGGGACACCACGGGGACGCGCCACGGCGTAGCGTTGTGGTGACGCCTTGTGGGCTCGCCCAGCACGTTGGCTCACCCAATCCAGGTAAAACCTTATGCACCAGCTCAGTTCACTCGATACGCAGTTCCTCGATGCCGAGACATCCACCACCTTCACCCATGTCGGGGTCCTGAGTGTCCTCGGCCCCACCACGCCGGGCG
Source organism: Rhodococcus sp. NPDC059968 (assembly GCF_042738615.1). Lineage (NCBI taxonomy): Bacteria > Bacillati > Actinomycetota > Actinomycetes > Mycobacteriales > Nocardiaceae > Rhodococcus > Rhodococcus sp. NPDC059968. Next base: position 22,701 of record NZ_JBHWUE010000100.1, on the reverse strand, counting down.
GCGGGCTCACGGTACAGGACCTCCGGACGCTCGCCGGTGGCCGATTACACCTGGTGGGGCCACTGCGGTGGCGGCTACAGGAGGTACCCCTCGGGCTCGACCGGCCCTACTGGGTGGACTCCGAGTTCCTCGACCTCGGCTATCACATCCGGGAGGTCACCCTGACCGGTCCCGGCACCGACGAACAGCTCGCCGAGCAGATTTCCGGTCTCGCGGCACGTCCACTGAGCCGCGACCGGCCCCTGTGGGAGTGCTATCTGGTGAACGGGCTCACCGGTGGCCGGCAGGCGATCTACACCAAGGTGCACCCCGCGGTGATCGACGGCCTGACCGCGGCGCAGGCCCTCGCGGTGCTGATGGACACCACCCCGCGACCCCGCACGGTGCCGCACCGGCTCAGCGACGAGCAGTACCAGGCGGCCGGCGCCCTGGGGATGCTCGGCAACAGTGCCTGGCATCTCTCACTGTTGCCCGCGCAACTGATGTGGTCCTCGCTCCGGCTGGCGCCGCACCTGCCCGAGCTCGCCCGCGCCCTCCCCGGCGCGGACCTGCTGGGCACACTCGCCCGGAGGCTGACCCCGGGCGTATGGCGGTGGTCGGCTGACGAGCCGACGGCCGGGGCACCGACACCGCCCGACACCCCATTCAACGGCCCCGTCACCGCGCGCCGACGCTTCGCGTTCACCTCGTTGCCGCTCGGCGAGGTCGAGGCGGTCAGGACCGCGTTGGGGTTCACCGTCGACGACGTGGTGACGGCGCTGTGCACCACCGTGCTGCGTCGCTGGCTCATCGACCACGATGCCCTGCCCGACACGGCGCTGGCCGCGGCCATGCCGATCGCGCGGCGCACCGACGCACAGTTCGCGGCCGCCGACCATCGACTCTCCCTCCTGCCCATCGCCCTTCCGATCAACGAAGCCGACCCGGCCCGCCGCCTGCAAAAGGTGCACACCTCGCTCACGGCGGCACCCCAACGTTTCCGCGCCGCACCTGCCACCCTCGTCCGCGACTTCGGCGCCGCGCTGCCGCGGGCGCTGCGCGGTCTGATCTCACGCACACCGCTGCGGGCGCTGACCATGCCCACGCCACCGGTCAACCTGATCATCTCCCACGCCGCCGGCCCTGCTCGGCCGCTGTACACCGCGGGCATCGAGGTGACGGGGAACTTTCCCGTCTCCGCCGTCAGCGACGTGGCCGGCGGCATCACCATCGCCGCCATGTCCTACGGACGGCACCTCGACGTCGGCATCATCGCCTGCCGAAACCTCGTCCCCGATGTGTGGGACGTCACCGGCCAGCTACACGAGGCCCTCTCCGAACTCACCGCGTGCACCCGCAACGTCCGATGCCTGCGTGGAGGCCGTCCCGTAGAGCGGATCCTCGACCTGGACACGCCGCCATAAGTTACGCGGATTTCTCGGCGGCCGGGAAATCCGGCTGCCCGCAAACCCCGAAAGTCCTCGTCATGACAGAAGAAGTCCTCGCGATAGTCATTCCGCCGCGAGGATCGGCGTGCATCTCAGCCATCCAGACACCAACCCCATGCGGGTAGAACTAAGCGACCAGCCGTTTCCCGCTTCGGTCACGGCGACATCCGGCATCCGGCATCCGGCATCCGCATCCGGCATCCGGGCCCAGCATGGATTCTGTGCCTCCCCTCACGCTGTGGAGCACCTCCATCTGGTGTGCACACGCCCCGGTGGCCTGATCACCCCACGATGGCATTCCCCCGGCCGGAGACGCTCCGTGCGGCGTGCGCGGTACCCAGGTCGGGCCTTGATTGAACCCGCCCGCAGTGGGTATGCAGGCACTGCCCCCGCGCCGGTCCCACGCCTGGGGCCGCCGCGCACCCGGTGTCGATCGCCCCGACGATCACCTCACCCGCACCCGGCGACCGAGCCGCGACGACACCACGTCGCGACACAGCAGGATCGAACTCATGACCACACACACGCATCTCACCACCGACCACGAGGAAATCCGTCAATGGACCCAGGCCCATCACGGCATCCCCGCCCGGGTCCCCCGCACCACGCCCGACGACGTACTCCGAATCGACCTGCACGGAGTCGACTCCGGTCTCGAACACATCTCCTGGACGGAATGGTTCGCCGCCTTCGACCAGCAGGGCCTGGCCCTCAGCTATCCGGATCCGCACCTACAGGGTGGGATCAGCGCCTGGTTCGAACTCGTAGCCCGACCCCGCACCGCGGACGGCCCGTCGTGATCGCGGCGCGCCACAAGCTCGAGCGGCTCGCCGCCGCGGTACGGCCCGGCTCATTGCCGAAAATCGAACCACCGGCCGGGATCTACTCCGGCCCTTTTTCGCACAGTGGCAACATCATTCGGCCTATGTAGGACGCCCCGTGCCCGCATACTTCGGGCTCACAGCTCAGGAACCGGCACGGCCCCCACATCACCCGCGGAGGGCGTCGACAGGAGCCTGGGCGAACTCCGGATCGGCATACACCTCCGCCGTGTGCCGCCACGTCTCGATCGTGCGGGCCGGTGGATCCGGATTATCCAGCGATGAACCCGCCCGCAGCGACGCGATCAGCTCGTCGATAAAGTCCGCGACCTCCTCGACCGACAGGTAGCTCACCCACGGGAACGCCGCCGGGACGACCTTGTGGAAGGCGTGCCCGGCCGCACTGCCGATAGCGAGGAACACCCCGACCAGACAAATTTGTACCCCGCCCCCTCGGTGCCGGAGTACTGGCGTTGAACCCCGGCCGAGCGGGTGCCCTTCTCCTCCGAACCGGTGTCGCCGACGATCAACACCCCAGCGCGGTCACCGAGCCGGTCGACCATTGCCCCGTCCCTGGCCATCTCCGACCGTGACGTGGCAACCACGCGGGGTCAGAAGTCCCAGTCCGCGTCCTCGGTGTGCTGGTGCTTGCCGATCACGTACGAGCTGCCGGCACCGGAGAAGAATTCGTGCGTCTCCCCGCCGCCGGGGTCCAGGGCAGCGAGGATCGCCGGATTCACCTGGCACTCGTCGTCCCGGAACGCGGGGTGGTAGCCGAGGTTCGCCAGCGCCCTGTTCGCGTTGAACCGCATGAACGGCAGCACGTCCTCGGTCCAGCCGACCTCGTCGTACATATCTTGCGCATACCCGACCTCGTTTTCATACAGGGCGTGCAGCAGCTCGTGGGTGTAGTTGTGGTGGGCGGCCCGCAGGCCGACGGGCATCCGCTCGAGCCCGCGCCGGACCTTATAGCCAATGTAGAACCCGTGCACCGCCTCGTCGCGGATGATCAGTCGGATCAGGTCGGCGGTGTTGGTGAGCTTGCCCCGTGAGGACCAGTACAGCGGCAGGTAGAACCCCGAGTAGAACAGGAACGATTCGAGCATCACCGAGGCCGCCTTGCGTGCGAGCGCGTCGTCGCCGCGGTAGTAGTCGAGGACGATCTGGGCCTTGCGTTGCAGGTGAGCGTTCTCCTCCGACCAGGTGAACGCCTCGTCGATCTGCCGTGTCGAGCACAGGGTGGAGAAGATCGAGCTGTAGCTCTTGGCGTGCACCGACTCCATGAACGCCATGTTGGTCAGCACCGACTGCTCGTGCGGGGTGACGGCGTCGGCGATCATGGCGACGGCCCCCACCGTGGCCTGGGCGGTGTCGAGCAGTGTCAGCCCTGTGAACACCCGGACGGTCATCTGCTGCTCGGCCGGGGTCAACGTCTGCCAGGAGCGAAGATCGTTGGACAGCGGCACCTTCTCCGGGAGCCAGAAGTTGCGGGTCAACCGATCCCACACGGCGGCGTCCGTCGCATCGGGCACCCGGTTCCAGTCGATCGCGCGGACGCGGTCGAGGCGCCGACCTTCGTTTCGTGATTTCACCGCGTATGCGCCTCCTCGACGGGCGCGTGGTCGTGACGACACTTCATTGTCCCACCGCAGAATTGTCCACCGCACACGTCACGGTGCCGATGGAAACCGAACCGCTCTCGCTCGACCCGACCGCCCGCAAGATCCGAAAGGTGCCCGAGCCCGCGGGATTCCGTAACATCGTGGTGATCAACAACTGGGATCCGCGGGACGGCAAGCTCGACCTCGGGGAGTCCAGGACTTCGTCCGCGCCAACAAGTGGCCGCTGGCGAAAACCGTCATCCGGCAGTACAAGCTGCACGCCCGGGCCAGCGCCGACGGTCTGGTGGTCACCTGGTACACGGCCAACCGGGTGGCGCTGCAGGCGTGCGAGGACCTTGGGGGTTCCCCATGAGTGAGGACATATCCTTGTCGTCCCAGTCCCGCACCAGGTAGACCCAGATCGATTCCTCGATGTCGTGGGTGGCGTGGACCTTCCTCCGGCTGAACGGTGTCTCTGAACGACACCTTCGATGTTGACGGCGCCGAGCTGTTCATGAATGAGATTGCCGAAGGTCGGTACGACGGGAAGCTCGAGGCGGTGTCGGCCAAGCTGGGCTCTTACGCTCTCGTCCGCTGACGCGTTTCGAGCGTCCGCGGCCGAGAGGGTCGGCACCGCTCTCCCTGGGGTGTCGCCTGCACACTCCGCGAACGGGTGGCCCGTGCGGCATTCACCTCACCGTGCCGCACGCCGCCGAGCAGTCGGATGGGGACGCCTCGCTGTTGCCCGGACGCGTGATCTCAGAGCCCGGCCCCGGGTGGTCCGGAAATCGAGATCTGCGCCACCGGAAAGTCCTCGTACCGTTCGGTTGTGGTACTCCACGCGGTAAGAGTGTTTCCGTACAGCGCCGCACTGTGGACCAGTTGCGTGCGGCCGTCGTGCGTGATCTGGGCGGGCTGGCCCGCCACCAGCTCCCAGATTGGCTCGGCCTCGCCACAGCCGCGCAGAGCGGCGAAGAACTGGAACTGTCCGGCAGGTTCGAGGGGCGCGCGGGTGGCCGTGGCGGCGAGGTGGCGGGCATGCCGGTCGGGATCGGCGGCAGCAATTCCGACAGCCTCGAGCTCGCGGCCGTCGATGTCGGCGACGGACTCCGTGTTCGGCGGCGCCGAGATCAGCACGCTGCCGTCGACCTCGCGCACAACCGGCGCATAGCCGGCCATCCGCAGCGCGGATAGCGTCGTGCCGGCGTCGCTGCGGGAGGCCACCACCGTCGGGGCGAGCGTAGCCAGTCCCAGCTTGCCGAGTTTCCGGTTGCCCACCAGCTCCACCAGCAGCGTCGAGTCGTCGGCGATGACGGCGCAGCCGAGCTCCACGACGCCCACCTGCCCGTGGGTGCGGGCCACATCGCCGATCAGGTACTCCAACGCCTGCGGAAGGCCCGCGGGTGCGATGGACGTCAGCTCACCGATCAGGTCCCGGGCGGTGCTCCCCCGATCGAACGCCGTCCGGATGCTGCCCGGCGTGAACCGCCAGGTCGTGGCCGCCCCGTGGGACTCCCGGTCGGCGACGCTGTCCAGGAATCGCGACAGGGCGGTCGCCGGCGGGCCGAGGACTACCGCGGTGAGATCGGCACCGATCACCGCGGACGTGTGGGCGCCGGACATCAGCTCCGAAGTCGCGGACGCGAGGGTGCCGGTGTGCAGGCCACGGCACAACGCGGTGGCGGCGCCCAGCGCCAGCAGACCGAGCAGCTCGGCCTCGTGGACGGCCGCGGCGAGAACGTCCCCGACGATGTCCTCGCCGATCAGCGGTGCGCGCCAGCCCAGCAGACCGGCCAGTTCCGCGATGTCCGACACTCCCTGCCCGTGCGCCAACGTGGCGTACACGTCGACCAGTTCGTGACGCAGGTGCCGGTACACGGCGGTGTCGCCCAGCTCGGCAGTCACCGTCGAATCCATCAGCACCGAGCTGTCCGACTGCCACCAGGTTTCGAGAAGTGCGCGTCCCCGGGTCGCGGCGTCTGCGGATTGCCACGCCGACACCGCAGGACCGGGGATCAGACCGGGTGAGGGTTGCGGCGGCGGCCGCTTGCGCCCACGGCTCTTCGGGGGTGCGGGTGCCGGTGCCGGCGCGAGCACCGCGGTGGCCAGGGCCAGCTCCACGGCGAGCCGCAGCTCGTCCGCCTCGACATCCCAGTTCCTCGCGAACGTGCGCAGCGTCCGCATTCCCACCGCGCCGGACTTGATAAGTGGAATCGGTTCGGTCGTCGCCGCATCCACCAGCGCCGAGACCCGCTCGATCATCCGCAGCAGGCGCGACGCGGCCTCGGCGTCCGCGTGCTCGGTCGGCACCGAATGGTGCGCGAGAGGCGGCGGTTCAGGATGGAACGGAAGCCGCCACCGCACTCCACGCAACGCCAGCGACACCTCCAGCGGCATGAAGGCCGCGCCGTCGTAGCTCGGCCACAGGACCCCACGCGCGACAGCCCAGTGACCGGGCTGCTCCCGTGCGGTCGCGGGGTAGGACCCGAAGTACATCGGGAAGTATTCCAGCGCGGCTCCCTGCTCGGCGCACTCGAGAAGCAGATCACGCTCAGCGGGCGGCGCGGCGTCGACGAGAGTTCGGACCGCTTCGGGGTCGCAGAGATAGGTGGCGAGGCGATCGACCACGACTTTCTTGGAACCGTCACCCCTGACCTTCAGTTTCGCGGCCAGCGCACGCAGCTTCTCCAGCGTGATGTCCTCGAGCAGCACTCGCACGGGTTGGCCCAGCCCCGCTCCTACCGCCGGGAACTGGGCGGGTGTCGTGATCTCGCCGTCGGGCGTGACCAGCGTGAGGGCGCGCTCATGCAGGTCGTCGAGGAATGGCTGGACCACCTCCGGGTCACTGCCCAGCCACGTCGACGCACCGGCGGCCGTGACGGGGAGCCCCAGCTGCTCGACCAAGGTGAGGGCGCCGAGCACCTCGGTGTGCGGCTGCGGCAGGCGAGTGTAGGCGAGCACGATCGATTCCTGACCGTGCAAGCGCTCGGCCAGATCGGCGATGTCTGCGGGCCACGGCAAAGACAACGCCTCCGGCCGCCGGCGCAGGACCGCGGCGAGCCGACTCTCGTCGAGTGACCTCAAATGGGTGAGCAACGCGTCGACGTCATGAACGGGCACGGACCCGACCCTAGTGGGTGCGCCCTTTGGTGTGGAGTTCTGCGCTGAGCCGGGGTACCACCACGATCAATTCGTCCTCGCTGACGTTGCGGGCGCTGGGTCTTGACCCCAGCGCCTCACCCGGCGCAATGACACGGCAACTTCTATGGGGATGACAAATCCCCGTCCATGTCAGTTCGGCGGGGGTGCCAGCCGGGCAAGCATCCGCCGTGGGCAGACCGTTTCGTCGTCCAGTTCCTCCGGACGGGTTCGCCGGGATGCGTCGTAGTCGGTGGCCATGACTTCTCCCTGAGTTCGGCTCGGCACCGGATTCCCACCCGCATTCGGGTGCTGTATAGACAACGTCCGGGCGGGCCGTGTCGTGCCCACCCGGGCGAAGTTCGGTGACCGACCAAGTTCGACCCATCGTCGTCATCGCCACATCGAGTGCACTCGACAGCGCGTCCCGCATCGTGGTCGCGGCTGCCCAGCCCCAGACGGCGGCGGGTCTCGTTGCTTCCGCCGGCTGGCACAACGTCACCCCCCACCGTGCGGATGTCCAACGAAGTCTTCGTCTGAGCCGGGATCCTCGGGCGAATCCGATTTCGGACCGCGAAGTGGTCATCTCGCGGTCCCAAACTCCTGGTCGCTGGGAACTGATCACCGGCCGTCGCCCTCGGGTCCTGCTCTTGGGGCTCGGCATCGCGGCGTCCGGTTCTCGCGGGTAGGCCGAGAACAGGCCGGGCTATCACTTGGCCGTGCCCGCCACCATGAGGATTCGGTGCGCTTCCTGAGCCGCCTTTGCCGCCCGGCTACGGGGCGGTTCCTCCGTCGGGAGTTCTTGCCCGCATCATCGCCGACCACAGCGCGATCGCTCTCCTCCACCTGACCGACGTAAGCCGCTTCGACCGAGGGCGGTCCCCGGTGGATCAATCAGTACGGGCAGCTTCGGGGAAGCATCGACAGGCCGACCTGGCCGATCAGCCAACATATGAATTCTCGGGGGCGGAACACAGGGCCAGTCGCTCGCTGACGGCGGTCGCGTAAATACAGCGGATGTGATGCCAGTTACTTTCGAGCGATTCTCGCAATCGTCCGCCTGCGTGCCGATAGCCTCGACATCACACCCTTTCACCAACTCTTTACAGGCGGCACGGGTGTGAAGCATCCGGGTGTCTCCCGGTCCACCGATGTCGAGCCCAGGCATCAACGCACCGACACGCCCACTCCCGTGAACGCGGTGCGCACCGATTACAAGGCCCGAACCCAGTCGGTCGCTGCCGTTACCCGACTGCCTCTCCCGAGGTCTCAGGGAGTGAAACCGCGATGTGCCGAGGGAGCATGTCGCACAACGCTTTACGGACCGCAAAGGACGGTGCGCGCCCGGACCCATTCCGTCCCTCGAAGGAAGTCACGCCAACCCACGCCCCACATCGATTTGCCGTGCACACTCCGTCGGCGACCGGTTTCGGCCCGCCAGCCGCACCCTTGCGTGCCCCGCCCTTTCCGGCGGATCGTAAACGATCGACTCTGAAAGCGACCTATCCGCTGTGCCTGATCATTCGCACCACCCCATCATCGACCGGGACTGGCAGCACCGCGCCTCCTGTCGCGGCGCCGACACCGAGATGTTCTTCTCCCCCGACGGTGAACGCGGCCGCGGCCGTGCCCAGCGTGAGCACGCCGCTAAACAGATCTGTCAGGACTGCCCCGTGCTCGCCGCCTGCCGCGCCCACGCCCTTACCGCCACCGAATCTCACGGCATCTGGGGTGGCATGTCCGAAACCGAGCGCTCCCGCCACACACGCCGTACCCGCCGCGCGGCCCGACCCCCGGGAGCGTGTCGCGGCACGGGACCCTCTAGCCTGGCGGGCCCGAACGCCCAGAGCATGAGGTAAACAGCCATAGCCACCGACTACGACGCACCGAATCCGACGAGTCGACGGACACGTCCCTCGAACAGCTGACCGCCAGCAGGAAAGACACCCAGTCCCCCGTCGTGGACGCCGACACCGCCGAGTCCTTCGAGCTACCCGGCGCCGACCTGTCCGGTGAAGAATTCAGCGTCCGCGTCATTCCGAATCAGTTGGACGAATTCACCAGCGCCCATTCCCCATAAAACGCCATAAACACCGATAGACGGCGAACCATGCATCCAGCGCTCAATCCCATCAAGCCGACCTCCGGGCTTCGCCCTCCCGCCCTGGAAAGCCGGGAGATCGACGAGTTCAAGCTGCCGTCGCGCGCAGCAAGGCACAAACTACGACCGCGGGATGGTCCTGTCCGGACTACATGGCGACGGGAAGACCGCACTCCTCAAACACCTTGTCAGAGCACGCCGAGAACGAGGCTGGCTCACCATCAGCATCGAAGCTCGACCCAACGATTCCGGCATTGAGCCGTCCGGATGTATCGGGACCGAATCAGCGATCACGGAGGCTCGAAGCCCGGTGCTCGCCGCTACGTCGGAGAGTTGCTCGACATCAAGCCGGCGGCGCTGCGCAACTGGATCGAGGCCGCCGATCGGGCAGGTGTTCCTGCTGCGTCTCCGACGGGCGAGCAGGCCGACGCCGACCAGGTTCGACGTCTGCGCAAGGAGAACACCGAATTACGCAGGGCCAAAGAGATATTGAAGACCGCGAGCGCGTTTCGCGGCGGCGGAGGTCGTCCCCCGCAAGCGGGAGGTGCCCCCACGCCGACTGCGGTGATCGTCGACTACATCGACGCCCACCGTTCTCAATTCGGGGTCGACCCGATCTGTGCCGCGCTCACCGAGCACGCCATCAGCATCGCCCCGTCCACCTACTACCGCAGCGTCCGGACCAGTGGTAGGTCGCGACTTCACCTACGTGTGCACGTTGGCCGGGTTCGTCTACACAGCGTTCTGCGTCGACGTCTTCTCCCGCCGGATTCTGGGCTGGCGGGTGATGACCACCAAGGCCACGCCGTTGGTCAGCGGCGTTCTCGAACAAGCACTGTTCACCCGCCGCAGAACTGATTTACGTAATCGACACCGTGAACAGCGTCCCACCGTCGCCTCGGTCCCCGAGGCGGCCTGAACGAAGTCTCCACTCGATCCAGGGCGGTTCATTCGTGCCCCTTCGGCGTGCACGCCGGACTTGGACTTCCGCAGTTCCCCTGGCACGACGGATGTCGGACATGGAGCGGATAGTGAAAGGCATGCCTGACAACCTTCGCCGCGTAATGGACTGGACAAGTCGACTACGGAACGGCTCGAGGAATTTCTGAAGGACCTCGAGCGCGAGGCCGTGCCACATGCGGACCCGGGGAAACGTTCCTCACGTACGACGCACGCGGTTCGAGTTCGATCTTCACGCCACGGCACGCCGCCATCAGGTCGAGGGCGGCGGAGGGACGAGCTGGGGTGCACGCGTGCGCGGCGGGCGGGTGGTCCTGGCCGGCCTCTCCGGCGTCGCCGAATCCATGATTTTCCGTACGGGACAACGCCATTCCGCGGATCGCGCCGAGGGGACGGATCAGTGCGGGGTTCCGCCCGCGGCCAGGTAGGTGTCGATGGCCTGTTGCAGGCGGTCCAGGGCCGCGCCGTAGGCGGTGAAGTCGCCGGTGCGTTGTGCCTCGCGCAGGTTGGCCAGGGCTGCGTTGAGTTCGAGAACCGCCGCGGTCAGCTGGTCCGATGCCGCCGGTGGCGGGGCGGGCGGGGCGCCCGGTGGGGGCGGCGCCGGCGGTTGCCCATCGGTAGGTGGTGGTGTGGTGGCGTCGCCGCCAGGTGCGGTGGCGACGGCGCCGGTGCCGGTGCCGAAGACCTGGTCGAGGGCCTCGGCGAGGGTGGGGGCGTATCCGATCCGCACCCCGCCGGTGCCGGGTTCGCGGTAGCTGACCAAAACCCGGGCCAGCTGCGGGAACGTGGAACCGTTGGGCGTGCTGGTCAAACGTTCGGTGAACACCGGTTCGACGTAGAGGATGCCGCCGTCGGCGATCGGCAGGGTCAGCAGGTTGGCGTAGTAGATCCGGTTGGACCGCTCGAGCAGGGTGCGCTCGGAGGCGACGCGGGTGTCGGAGATCATCGAGTTCTGAGTCTGCCGCGGGCCCTGGGTCTGGGTGTCGGTCGGCAACCGCAAAATGTCGATCCTGCCGTAGTTTTCGGGGTCGGAGTGCACCGAGAGGTAGGCGGAGAGGAATTCCCGGTTGAAGCCGACCATGGCGCTGGAGAGCCGGAAGGATGGGGCCGCGGTGCCGGCGTCGCCGACGAGGACGTAGTACGGCGGCTGCTCCCCGCCGGTGTCGGCGGTCGGATCGCTGGGCACCGACCAGAACGCGTTGGTGGTGAAGAACTCCCGCGGATCATCGACGTGATACTTCGCCAGCAGGTCCCGCTGCAGGCGGAACAAATCCTCGGGGTAGCGGAAGTGCGCGCGAAGCTCGGGCGGGATCGCCTTCGGCGGCTGCACGGTGCCGGGAAACACGCTCATCCACGCCCGCAGGACCGGGTCGTTCTCGTCGACCTGGTAGAGCGTGACGGTGCCGTCGTAGGCGTCGACGGTGGCCTTCACCGAATTCCGCACATAAGACACCTCTTCGAGGGCCAGGGTGCGGCCGGTGTCGGTGACGACCGGCTCGGCGAGTGAGCCGACCTGCGAGTACGGGTAGTGCGCGGCGGTGGTGTAGCCGTCGACGATCCACACGATCCGGCCGCCGACCACCGCCGGATACGGGTTGGTGTCGGTGGTCAGCCACGGGGCGACGTGTTCGACCCGGGTCGCCGGATCCCGGTTGAAGATGATCTTCGACCCCGGGCCGATGGCGCCGGAGAACAGGATGTTGCGTTCGGCGTACCGGGCGGCGAACGCCAACCGGTTGACCCAGCTACCCACCGGCACCCCACCGGTGCCGATGTAGGTGTACTGGGCGGTGTCGGTGTCGTACTCGCGCGGCGGCGCACCCTCCGGGCCGCCGACGATGGCGTAGTCCGGGTCCGCCTGCGCGATCACCTCGCCGAAGTAGATGCGCGGTTGCTCGACCGGAATCACCTGGTCGCCGCCCGCCTGGGACGCGATGTCGCTGACCGCATAGATCGGATACCCACTGTCGCTGCTCGCGCTCTGCCCGGCGGCGTCGCGGACGGCGGCGTTGACCCGGTTGGCGGGGGCCGCGATGAACCCGTTGCCGTGGGTGTAGACGGTGTGCCGGTTGATCCACTGGGTCTGGTTGCCGCTGAGGCTGTTCGGGGACAGCTCGCGGGCGGCGACGATGTAGTCGGCGAGTTGTCCGTCGATGGTGTAGCGGTCGATGTCGAGGTGCTCGGGGAAGCCGTAGAAGTTCTTCAGCTGTTGCTGCTGGGTGAAGGTGCGCGAGAGCACGGCCGGGTCCAGCAGGCGGGCGTTGGCGATGGTGGCGACGTCGGCGGGAATGTCCCGGGGCGGTCGGGTCCCCACCCCGGGGTAGTCGAGGTAATCGACCCGGTCCGGCCCGATTCCGTAGGCCTGCCGGGTCGCGGCGATGTTGCGTTCGATGTAGGGACTCTCCCGGTCGGCGGCATTCGGGCGGACCGAGAACTGCTCGATCAGCGCCGGATAGATTCCGCCGACCAGGATCGCCGAGAGCACCAGCAGTGCCGTGGCCATCGCCGGGATCCGCAGGTCCCGCACAGCGATTGCGGCGAAGAACGCCACCGCGCACAGCACCGCGATCGCGACCATGATCAGCCGGGCCGGCAGCACCGCGTTGATGTCGGTGTACCCGGCCCCGGTGAAGGTGGGCTCCTTCCGGCCGCTCCACAACAAGGAGTACCGGTCGAGCCAGTAGGAGGCGGCCTTCAGCGCGATGAACGTGCCCGCGAGCACCGCGAGCTGAATGCGCGCCGGCCGGGACACCTCGATGACGTGGTCCTTGCTCGGTGCCAGCCCGATGCCGCCGAACAGGTAGTGAGTTCCCAGGCCGATCAACAACGCCAGGAACACCGCGATGAACAGCCACGTCAGGATCAGCCGGTAGAACGGCAGGTCGAAGACGTAGAAGCCGATGTCGTACCCGAATTCCGCGTCCACGGTTCCGAAGCCGCCCCCGTGCACGAACAGTTGCACCGTCTCCCAACTCGCCTGCGCGTGCAGACCGAACGGCAGCGCCAGCAGCAATGCGATCCCCACCGCGAACGACCGCGGGCGGCGCTGGACCGCCGTCCGGTACCGCTCGAGCGGATCCGTCGCCGAGGCCGAGGCCGCGAACAAGGGGCGGGACCGGTACGCCCACACCATGGCCGCGAAGATCACCGCACCTACCAGCAACGTCACCGCCGTGAACAGGATCAGCCGGGTGACCAGGACCGTCCCCCACACGCGGCGGAAGCCGACCTCACCGAACCACAGCCAATCGGTATACCCCACGACCAGACGCGGCCCTATCAGCAGCAACGCAACGAGCGCCACCGTCACCATGATCGTGACCCGGGCCCGCCGCGGCAGCGCCCGCATCCGGTCGGACGGTTGCATGGCCACCTCCCACGGGTCGGCTCACGAGCGGCCCCGCCGCCGCGGACCCTGCCTCGCCCGATGCAGCGAAGGCGTTCGTATCGCCCATTCTATGCGGCGCCGGGCTCGTCCTGGCCGGCGCGCACTCGGCATCGGATTGGGCGAAGTGGACCCGCGAGTGGAGTGCACCGTGGCGCACTCGCCGAGAGTCCCGACCGGCCGGTGCGGATCGTCTATGACGCTGCTGCAGAGCAGGGTGGAGAGGAGGTCGAACCACCGCCTCGCGGACCGCCCTCGGGTACGTTGACAGCCGGGAGGACAGGGGACAGGCCCCAGACAGGGGTTCGGCCGGGAATGCTTTCACATTCTCGGCCGGATCTCTACTTCTCGAGTCTTTCACCGTTGCCGGCTACCATCTCGATCCGCAACTACCAATGTACGCGCGGACAGCGGTCCACCGCAATGGCTCTCCCCTGCAGTTCATCGCCGCGAACTGGGCCGTGGGTTACTTGACCGCCGTCAGGTACGTGGACCGCTTCGACAGATCGACAAGTTCTTCGGGGAGATCCGGAACCGGCCGGCCGTAGGCAGCCGCCAGCTCGAGCGAATTTGCGCGCCGCACCGACCAGCCGTGCCCGGTCAACCACTGCACCGGATCGGCCCGCTCGTCGCCGTAGAACAGCTCGGAGATGTCGATGTCGCCGAATGGATTCTTGGCGAAATACTTCGCCCTAATGGCCTCGAAGCGTTGCAAATCGGTTCCCGCCGCAAAGTTGTCGACGGCAAGGTGGCTACCGGGGCTGGAAAGCTCGTCGATCCGCTCGAACAGCGCGTCGTGCGCCGCGCCCGGGAGATAAGCCAGTAGTCCCTCCACCGACCACGCGGTCGGCTTACCAGGGTCGAAGCCTGCAGCTTGGAGGGCGGCAGGCCAGTCGTCTCGCAGATCGACGGCCACCGGGCGACGATCAGCCTTCGCCCTGGCCCCGTGATCGGCGAGGACCTCCTCTTTGAAATCCAGCACCTGCGGTTGGTCGACCTCGAAGACCGTCGTGCCGGTCGGCCAGTCCAAGCGGTATGCCCGTGCATCCAACCCGGCCGCGAGGATCACCGCCTGCGAAACCCCCGCGCTCGTCGCTGACGAGAAGAACTCATCGAAGAATCTGGTCCGAAAACCCATGAAACCCGAGAACGGCATGTCTCCCAGCGACGACGGGTCGGCCAACAGCCCGGTGAAATGCGGTTCACCCGCCGCTTCGACGAACCATTGCGCGAAGTCGTCCTGGATCAACGCGTCCGGGCGAACTGTCTCCAACGCCCGAAATGTCGCCACTCCCAACGCGGTCAGGCCCACACTACTGACGATGTCCCAACTATCTCCATCAGTTCGCATCGCTGAAGCGCCCTCCCGAACTCGTCGCGGATTTGGAGTCGACGACCGAGCAGGGCAGACCGGCGACGAGGCCAGCGAAGTTCGGCAAGGCCTCACCGAAATCCGGGCCCAGCGTGATCGACCGAACCCGCGCAATTCTACGCTCGAGCCATCGCAATCAGCCGGAGCCGATTCGCCGACCTCGCACCCGCTCGGTCACATTCCCGGCCACCGCCGAGGTGACCAGGCCGAGTGGCACGGGACCGAACATGTGGTGTACAACATAGTCGGCCACGATGTGAACCAGATCACAACCGTGACCGTGAGGCACACATATCGGTAACCGACGAAAGCAGGACACATGGCGACAACCTCGATTGCCCCGACGACTCCCACCGGACGGCAGACGCCCCGGCGCAGCGGCACCATGAGCACCGCGGAGATCAAGTCGAGGATCGAGGCCATGTTCGCCGACGACCGCAGGCCCACACGCCCCGCGGTCACGAACTGACGAAGCTCGCCCCCGCCGACGACGGGATCGGATGAACACAGCATGACCTGTCCGTCCGATCCCCCGCCGCGCGTCGCGCTCGAAAACGTGCAGCACTGGTAGCCATAGAACAACCGGCCGACCAGTTGTCGCGCACTACGGAGACGTCGGGGCCCCGCATCTCGGGAAGACGACCGGCAGGCTACGGATGAACGATGTCCAGCAGTACGCGGACAGTCTCGCGGATCAGTTGAATCGCTCGATCGAAATCGACGACTGCGGTCTCAAGCCGCTCGCCTTGACCGAGCAGCATGGTGATCTCGACGATGTCCGTGTCCGGTCAATCCTCCAGCGACACTCATCCCCGGAGGTATTCGAGTACGCATTCTCGCTCGATATCGCGCACGCAACCGGACCCGTTCGGTTTCCCGCGAATCCGGCGTTGCAGACGTTGCCTCGGGTGTGCATTCCGATGCGGGCACACGGGGAACTCCAGGGATATCTGTGGCTGATCGACAGCCCGCCTCTGACAGATTCGGCCCGTCGGGATGCGGCAAGACGACGTCGCTTCAGATCGTCCGCGAAGGCCTGGGTGAGCAGGAACGGGGCGGTGACGTTGACGACATCGCAGCAGCGGCCGGCACCGCCTCGGCGATCGCCGAACTGCTCCATCAGCAATCCCAGTCGACGGCCACGGTGCTGGATCGCGAGTCTCAACTCGTGAGCGCACTGCTCGCTCCACCGCACGAGAGCACACCGCCGGCCGAGCTTCTCGGCGATGAACCTCTCCTCCGATTCACCGAGCCCGCGAGTGTGCTCACCATGAGGTTGGCACCGATCGATGCGGGCGGCGGCGAGGCGATCGACGCCCGAGCGATGCGGGGCGCTGCCCAGGAAGTGGCGTACGCCCGGCCGCTGGGCCGTTCCCTCCTTGGGCACGGCAACGACACCATCCACCTGATTGTCAGTGCCGAGGTACACGCTGACCGCCTTCGCCCGTTCCGCCACGCTCTGGCACAGGCAGCCAGGCGACGCGGATGGATGCTGCAGGGAACCGGCACTGGAGGGGCCGCAGCCACTGTCGATGAGCTGCGACGATCCGGAATGCAATCCAGCTATGCGGCAACCGTTGCACACGCGCGGAACATCGAGCAGTTGAGCTGGAACGAACTCGGAGCCGACCTCGTGTTCTACGGACTGCCGTGGACGATGGAAACTCTGGAGATTCTGTTCCCCGGCGCATCTCGTCTGTTCGACGCGGACAACACACTGATTCGCGAGAGTTTGGACGCCTACTTCGATTGCGGCGGTGATACACGCCGCGCTGCCGCCCAACTGGCCGTGCACCGCACCACCCTCTACTACAGGCTCGACCGTGCGCAACAGCTCCTCGGAGAAGACTGGGCACAGGGCGAACGCAGAGCCGGACTCCAGCTCGCCCTCAGATTGGCGATGCTGATCCGTAACACCTGATGCGTGTCGAACAGTCGGATTCGACCGTTCACCTAGAGCTTTCGACAATTTCAGGAACAGACCCCGCCTTCACTCGAACACAGACGGAAGACGCTCCCGCACGTCGTCCGTAGTGTTCGGAATCACAGTCGAGAACGTCGCACCGGTGCCCATGGACGCACCGACAGACCCTCGCCGGCTACGTCAACATGTCGGTTCTCTCGAACACTCGAACGGAGATTCCGGCGGGTGCACGGGCCGTAATCGGCGAGCTCGAGTGTCGCGACTGATGAATTCACAGCCTCTTTCCTGAAGGAGCCCCCGTGGCCACACACGCCCTCGATGACGCGAAACTCTCGCGGTTTCATCTGAAAACGACGCTCTACGGCAATGGCGGACATCTCTGCGATGGGTACATTCTCGGCGCCATTGTTCCCGCACTCCCCCTCTTCGCACAGTCTCATCCAATCGGTTCATTGATGAGCGGATTGATCGGTGCCTCCGCACTGATCGGCGTGTTCCTGGGGAGCTTGGTGTTCGGCTGGGTCACCGACAAGATCGGCCGCCGGCGCATGTTCGTCATCGACCTCGCATTGTTCGTCGTCCTCTCCCTGGCTCAAATTGCGGTCACTGACGCCGTCATGTTGCTCGTTCTCCGGGTTCTGCTGGGGATTGCGGTCGGAGCCGACTACACGATCGCCACGACCCTCGTGGCCGAGTTTTCGCCACGGAGATACCGGGCCACCCTCCTCGCGGTGGGGCCGGCGATGTGGACAGTCGGGTATGTCCTCGCGATTGTCGTCGGAACAGCGCTGGCCGAAGACGGGGGTGACGACGCCTGGCGCTGGATTCTGGCAACCAGCGCAGTCCCCGCACTCATCCTGCTCGTTCTGCGCCGGAATACGCCCGAGTCACCGCGCTGGCTGGCTCAGAACGGACGGGCAGAGGAGGGCCTCGCGATTCTGCGGAAGCACGTCTCCCCGACCGCAACCCTCGCCGACCTCGCCGAGGAGGAGGAAGCGGAATCGTCTGGTTCACTGCGCGACGTGTTCGCCGCACAGCACCGCAAGCGTCTGGCATTCGCGTGCCTGTTCTGGTTCTGCCAGGTCGTTCCCTATTTCGCCGTCTTCACCTTCCTCCCCACAATCCTCGAATCACTCGACATCGAATCAGGCTTCTGGCAAACCACGACTGTCAACCTCTTCCTTCTGATCGGCGGCGTCGTCGGCATCGTCACGATCGGCAAGATCGGTCGACGCCCCTACACCCTGATCTCCTTCGCACTCCTGACCGCATCGACACTGGCAATCGGCCTCTGGCAGAGCGCCCCCGCGGGCTATGTCATCGCTCTCTTCGCACTGTTCGCACTCATCTCGTCGGCGATGGCCGCACTCGACACCGCCTATCCCAGCGAACTGTTCCCGACCAGCATCCGCGCATCGGCGACCGGAATCTGCGTGTCCTTCAGCCGAATCGGGGCAGCGATCGGGACGCTTCTGCTGCCGGTAGGAATCGAGAAGTTCGGAGCACACGGGGCCACGCTGATCACCGGTGTGGTGGCTGGTGTCGGTCTTCTGATCAGCATCGCCTGGGCACCGGAAACCGCGGGCCTGACCCTCGCACAGGCCGCAGCCGACACCGCGGAAACGCCGCAAGAATCCGCCAGCGGCAGTCCTGACAGCAACTCGCCGTTCGTCACTCAGGCGTAACCCGAACCGACGCCGTCGGTCAGCCGACCGACCGGCGCCATCACAGCCCAACTCTCACTCGGAGGAACCTTCATGACTGTGCTCATCGACAGTAGCGACGACCTCACCCTCGACAACATCGCTCGGGTGGCCTGGATGGGAGAGCCGTGCAGCATCAGCGATCGCGCACTGAGTGTCATCCGGTCCCGTCGGCAAGAGTTCGTCGACTTCGTCGAACAGAACGCGGATCGTCATCTCTACGGAATCACCACCAGACATCATGTCGGCGCGAAATCCGTTCTCGGCGAGGATGGCCGCGCGGAGTTCGCCACCCGGCTTCCGTCGACACCCGCCACCGTCGGCCCGCGGCTGCCTGAACGCCTCCTCCGCGCCGTCGTTCTTGCACGGCTCGCAGACGTGCTGAACGGGACGGCGTGCCTGCGGGTGGAAACTGTGCACCGGCTACTCGACCTGCTCGAAACCGATCTCCCACCGGTTCCAGCCCGCGGAAACGGCGAGCCAGGCGACATCATCCCCCTGGGTCACCTGCTCCGGACCCATTTCGACGGAACGCTCGAGATCGGCGAGGGGATGGCACTCATCAATGGTTCCCCAGTGGCTGCGGCGGCCCTGGGAGACGCAGCACTGGCCGGACGGCATCGAATCACCGTCATGGAACAGATGATGGCGCTGGGCGCGGTGGCGATCCATGCCCCGGCGGCTCACTACGCCCCCGAGCTCGAGGCCGCCTGGCGCGACGAACACCAGGCCGAAGCCATACACAACATCCGCCGACTCATCGAGACCGACGACCACTCATCCGAACTCCCCTATCAAGCGCCGGTGTCCTTCCGCAGTGGGCCCCGCGTCATCGGGTGGGCACGGCGGGCGCAGGCAGCCGCCGAAGAATGCGCCGAGATCGCGCTCTCGGCGTCATCGAACAACCCCATCTTCGTCGGCCCGGCTATCCATCCGCCCCTCGGTGCGATCCTGTCGAACGGCGGCTACCACAACCCGCTCGTCGCTCCGAGTCTCGATTCCCTCGCTCGCACGTGGGCCGATGTGTGCCAATTGGTTACGGCCCAAGTCAATCGAATCGTCGAAGATCCCCGCGGGCTTGTGGCTACCGAACCCGAATCCCAGGTCAGCTTGCTGTATATGACGTCAGCGGGATGGGCCGAAGAGGCGCGCGCCGCTGCCACGACGTCGCTGATCGGCCTGGGCGGAGCAGGTCAGACCGACACGGGGACACCCGACCTGCTTGCGTGGCGGAAGGCGCACGATGCCGGTGCAGCGCTCGACAACAATCTCGCCGTCCTCGGAGTCGTGTCCAGCCACGCACTCGCCCGCACGGGACAGCCAGTGCCACAACGGCTCGCCGCGCTCAGCCGGCAGATCCTTCAGCGATTCCCCGTCGGAAGCGCGCCCGTCGACTTCGGGGCACAACTCGAGTCGGTCGTCGACCTGCTCAGCCGACCCCGAGACGACGCGGCGACGGCCATTTCCGAGTTAGCCAATACCTGACTCTCTTTCACCGATAAACACGAAGGGAGATGATATGACAGTCGCAGTGATCGGCGGCGGGGTCGTGGGAATGACTACAGCGTGGAGCCTTCGTCGGCGCGGTGAGGACGTCACTGTCATCGAACGCGGTTCGCTCGGCCAGTCGGCGTCGGGCGTCAATGCCGGTTGGATCACCCCCTCCCTGTCGACCCCCCTCGCCTCACCCGGTGTCGTCGGACTCGGACTCAAACACGCCTTCGACCCGAATGGCGCCTTGTCCATCCGGCCGCGTCTGGACACCGACTGGATCCGTTGGCTGTCGAAGTTCGCCCGAGCCTCCCGGCCCTCGGCGTACGAGCGCGGAGTCCGGGCACTGTTACAGCTCAATAGCCACACTCTCGAGTTGTTCGACGAGTTGCGCGATGACGGTGTCGATTTCGAGATGCACTCGGCCGGGTTGCTCGCGCTGGCACGGTCCTCCGACGGCCTGAAATGGTTCACCCAGCTGTTCGACCAACTGCTCCCGATGGGCTTCCCCGGCGGCGTCGAATACCTGTCCGGCGACGAAGCGCGTCGACGCGACGCTGCCGTGGGGCCCGGGGTGCAGGTTGCCGCCCACACCTCGATCGACCGACACGTCAACCCGGAATCCCTGCTCCGCGGTCTGCTCGAGAGGGTCACCGAAATGGGCGTTACCGTCCTCCACCACACAGCCGTGGAGGCCGTCATTCCCGGAGGCGCGAGGTGGTCGATCAGAACGCCGGACCACTCCTTGGACGTCGACCGCGTGGTCATAGCGCTCGGTGCCGCGACAAACGCGCTTCTCACTCCCCTGGGTATCCGGTTGCCGATCATCGGGGCCAAGGGGTACTCGATCGACGTCCGGGGGGCCGGTACCTCCCCGCGCCATGCGCTGTACCTGATGGAACCGAAGCTGGGACTGAGCCCGTACCACGACGCGATACGCATCGCCGGCGCATTCGAACTACCTGCCCGCGACGAACGGGTCCCCGAGCGGCGGATCCGACGCCTCGTGGACCAGGTACACCCCTACTTGGCAGGATGGTGCACGGACGCAGATGTCGACATTCGTTCCGGTAGGGCCGGATTGCGCCCCGCCACACCGGACAGCCTGCCGTTCATCGGCCCGGTTCCCGGTCACCGCGGCCTCTACATTGCGGCCGGCCACGGCATGCTGGGTGTCACCCTGGCACCTGCCACAGCTGAGGGTATCGCCGAGATGGTCACCAACCGTCGCATCCCGGAATCAATGCTTCCTTTCCAGTTGGCAGGACGCATCTGATGACAGAAGCAGACTCAGTCGAGCGTCCGCCGGTGGACGAATGCCCCACTGTGAGCGAGATAATCTGGCCACAGGTACACGGAACGGACGGTGCGCGAATGTAAGCTCGTCGATCTCGGCGGACCTGATCACTGACGGGACGCACGGATGACCACAGGATCGCAAGGGAGGACGTTTTCGAATGCGACGCGTCGTACGGGCGTTCTGGGGGCCGCGGCCGGAGCCGGTCGAAACGCTGGCGGAACGGTGGCGGCAGACGCTGGGGCAAGTCACGGAGCTGCTGCCAAGGGCCGCGTCGCCGGTGCGAGGCGAGTGGCGGCAGGTTCACGCGTCGGGACCGGATACCGCTTGTACGCCGGACGCGCTGACGGCGGTTCTCCTGGACGCGCAGGGCGCGGAGGCGTGGTCAGATCTGATCGGGACCGGATTGAGACTGATACACACCGGGGCGGACGGGTGGGCAGTGGAACTGTCCGGCGTGGCCGGTGGGACCCCGCAGTTTCTCCTGCAGTCGCTGGTGATGACGGTCGACGCGCCCGACGGCGCCGTCGTCCCCGAATCCGAACTGCTCGCGTTGCTTGCGTCGGTGTGGGAGCCGGACTTCGGCGACGTCAGCGACGACGCCATTCTCGATGCCCTCGAAGACGAAGCCGGATTCACCGTCGGCGATCCTGTCGTCGGCCGGTTCGGCTATCTGTGTGCAGCCCGCGCAGCCCTGGTACCCGACGGCCTGGAGACGGTCCGTCAAGATATGTCAGACTGCGGCATGCTTCTGCACATCGCAGCGCTGGGCGACATCGACGCGGTAGTTCGCGTGTACGGCCGGCTACGGGACGCCGGCGCACTCGCGCCGCTGCCACGGCCGCTGGATCGGCCAACTCTGTGAAGGTCGTGCGACCACGATATCGTCGACGTGTCACCCGCACCGACCGCTGCCGTCTACGTGAATGACACTGCAGGCCAACAGAAGTGAGCGCAGGGTGGAAGGTCGACGCAGTCAGGCGGCGCTCCGTTCAGCGACGGGTCGACGACGCAGGGTCGGGCTCTCGATGGCGGGGGCACATACGCCTGGTCGAGCGTGCCGACGTCGGTGCCGGGCGGGACGATCTCGTCGATCCGGTCGAGGATGTCGTCGGTGAGTGCGACATCGATGCCGGCGAGAAGGTCGTCGAGGTGGCTCATCGTGCGCGGCCCGATGATCGCGCTGGTGACGCCCGGGTGGGCGATCGTGAATGCCATCGCGAGATGTGTCATCGGCATTCCCCCCTCTTGCGCGAGTGGGATGAGCTGCTCGACGACGTCGAGGCGATGGGCGTCGGTGAGGTGTGTGAAGAAGGCCGCACGGCGCAGGTCGTTGTTCTGCCCCTTGCGGACGCATCCGGTGAGCAGCCCCTGCGCGAAGGGACCCTGAATCGCCCTGGATCGAGTGGAGACTCCGGTTCAGGCCACCTCGGGGGTTGAGGCAGCCGGGGGACGCTGTTCACGATAGCGGGTCTCGTACC
>NZ_JBHWUE010000099.1:0-33270 GCF_042738615.1 Rhodococcus sp. NPDC059968 | reverse complement strand
GCTCGTCCTTTGAGGTTCTTGCCGTCGCGGACCACGACGGCGTCGACGTCGGTGGTCCCGTCGGGCCGTGGGGTGAGGGTGTAGGTGTGGCCGGAGTTGCCGCCCCACAGGTTGGAGTCGGTGGTGGTCATGACGACAGGGTCCGCGGTGTCGATCTCGTCGTCACGTACGTGTGTGATCGGCAGGAACGGCTCGTTCATGGACATGGATCCATCCTGCCGCGGCCGCGGGGGGACTGCCAACAGCCCTCGCGTGGGCGGGATGGTCAGTGCTGTCGACGATCTGGAGACCACGAGGTCGGGGGTGCAGGGATTTTCTCTGCGTGGCCGCGCGCCTGCCGCTGCCCGTCTGGCTCTGCCGAGCAGCAGCGGCTGGTGGTGGCATCAGGAGGCGTTACCGCGAAGACCCTGGCCAATGTGCGAGACGTGATTCCCACTCGGCCACCGCTCCGGATGCCTCCGCGTGCCGTTCCGGAGACCCCAGTGGGGTGGGCGTCGATGGCGAGATCCACCAGAGCGTGGGCGACGGTCAGCACACTGAGGTGGTGACGGTTCGCGACTCGGAGCAGTTCGTCGAATGCCTCGGTTTGGCTGCACCGGCGTAGTGCGATCAGGATGCCTTCCGCCACCGACAGCGTCTCCCGTCCATCCCTCGGATGCTGGACACCAACCACGTTGCTCGGGTGAGGTTCGGGCACCGACGTCATGGGCATCCCCTCCCCGAGGTGGCGGCACTTCCCGACGATCGATCTCTAGCTGGTCAATCGAAGTTGGCGTACCCGGGCTTGGTGACATTCACACCTCACAGGAGGAGGTCCGCCTGCGCCGTGTCGGAATCACATCCGGCCCAGTGCCCCGGCGGTTACCTCTCGATCAGGGTGGCGAGCTTGGCGGTCGCGGTGCGCTCGATGAGCAACGGAACGAAATCCCGGATGCGCCCGCTCTGGAAGTGCGCGACCGCTTCTTCCACGGCAGATTCCACCACCTCGCGCGATGCGGTCGGGAACTTCGTGAGCAGCCGGGTGGTGACCTGCGAGACCTGGCGTGCTTCTTCCGCGGAATTCATACTACGTATTGTTCTTGGCGACGATATCCCTGGTCAATCCAGCACCGGAGGTCTGTGACCAACGCATCTCCGGACACCGGGTTCGCCCGCTGCACGGCAGCGTCACCGTCGGCGTGAGCGCGGGTGTCCGCACCGACCGTTTTGCGGGTTCCATCAACCAGCAAATCGGGTACAACCTGGGCATGGGCAGCGCAGAGGGCCGGGACGACGCCGCATGGAACCGCCGGGTCCGCGACGAAACCGAAACCCAGCGACTCGACCGCAACTGGAGCAACCTGTTGCAGGAACTGCGCGTGGTGCAGACCGGCGTTCAACTCCTCACTGGATTCTTGCTGACGCTGCCGTTCCAGCAGCGCTTCGAGGAGCTCTCGGACGCCCAAGAAGTGGTCTACCTCGCCACCGTCGCCTTTTCGGTCACCGCGACGATGATGCTGGTCGCGCCGGTCGGCATCCACCGTCTGCTGTTCCGGCAGCATGCCCTTCCCACCCTCGTCGCAACCGGACAGCGGCTGGCGATCGGCGGCATCGCCGTCCTGGGCTTCGCCCTGGTCGGCGTGGTCCTGCTGATCTTCAGCTTCGTGGTCGACATGCGCACCGGGATCATCGCGGCCGCAGCGGCGATGCTGATGTTCTTCGGGTTCTGGATCCTGCCGTCGCTGCCCGCCCGGCGCTCTACCGGCGATGGCCGGCCACCCCACGAGTCGACGTGAGCCGCGCCGTCACGACCTCAATGAGCGTTAAGCCTGCGTTAAGCCGGGGAGAGGCCCGGCCCTCCTGGGGTCACCACGACTGACCCCTCACCAACCGGAAACCAATCGCCGCCGATCCCCTTGTGGTGGGGTGCAGACTGAACTCATGGTGTCGACGCAGCGTGAGCGGGAAGACAAGTACGACGTGGACCCGGATTTCACGCTGCCCGATCTGGCCCGGTTGGTCCCGGCGGGTGGACGACTCGACACCGGTTCGGCGAACTTGACCAGCGTCTACTTCGACACCGCCGACCGGGACCTGCTCCGCCAGCACCTCACCCTGCGCCGCCGCACCGGCGACACCGACACCGGATGGCAATTGAAGGTCCCCGCCGACAAGGCCCGCACCGAAATGTCCCTGCCACCCGCCGACGAGGACACCGTTCCCGACGAGCTGGCCACCCTGGTCCGCGGCATCGGACTGGACAAACCCCTCCATCAGGTGGCGGCGCTGTCCACCGTCCGGCGCACCCACCGCCTGTATGACCGGGATCAGCAGTTGCTCGCGGAGGTGGCCGACGACCTGGTGCACGCCACCGTCGCCGGGGACGTCGCCGTGATCAGCGAATGGCGGGAAGTGGAAGTCGAACTCGGCGAGCACGACAAACCTTCCCGGGCCGCCAAGGCGCTAAGAAAGGTCGGCAAACGCCTCACCAAGGCCGGTGCCCGGCCGTCACAGCACGCGTCGAAACTCGGCCGCGCCCTCGCCGGCAACCACCCACCCGCCGCCGACACGAGCGGCACAGCGGAACGGGCCCTGACCGAGTACCTCGACGCCCAGGTCCAGGCGATCGTCGCCGGCGACGTGTGGCTGCGCCGCGGGCTGGACCCGATCCATTCCACCCGGGTGGGCATTCGACGGTTCCGCAGCACCCTGCGCGTGTTCAACAAACTCTTCGGCGCCGAGGCGCGCACCACGCTGGACGCCGAACTGTCCTGGTACGCGGGTGTGCTCGGTGAGGTTCGGGACCGGCAGGTGCAGCGGAAGCGATTCGCGGAGAGGGTGGCCGACCTGCCGGACGAGCTGGTGATGGGACCGGTCGCCGCCCGCATCGAGGGTGATCTGCTCGCCGAGCAACACCGGCACCTCGAGCACGCGATGGAGGTACTCGACAGCGACCGCTACCGGGAACTGATGGCCACCTTGGCACGGTGGCGCACCGGCCCGCCCTTCACCGGCCCGGCCGATTCCCGCGCCGTGCGCAAGGCGGCACGCAAGGCCGGGCGTAAAGCGAACAAGAGACTGGCCGCCGCGGTCGCCGACACCGACGACGCGGCGCTGCATCGGGCGCGCAAGGCCGCCAAGCGGGCCCGCTACGCCGCCGAACTCGCCAGACCGGTCCTCGGGAAGAAGAAATTCAAAAAGAAGGCGAAGAAGTACAAGAAGATTCAGACGGTGCTGGGCGAGCACCAGGACTCCGTCGTGGCCGCGCAGACCCTTTGCACGCTCGGTGCCCGGGCCGGGACCACGCCGGGCGAGAACGGGTTTGCCTTCGGGCTGCTGTACGGGCTCGAGCAACGGGCAGCCCAGCAGGCGCGAGCAGACGCCGCGCGGCTGACCAGCTAACCCACTCGCATGCGTCGACTCCTCTCGGTCGTGTACGTCGCCAAGGTGCGGGACCGACGCTATGCGACCGAACCCCTCTGAGATCTGGATCCGACCGAAGGAGCGCCAGGAAGATGACAACCATGCGGTCTGTCGTTGCCGACACGTTGGGCGAACCGTCCGAGGTCCTACACCTGCAGACCCGCCCGCTTCCGGCGCCCGGTCCCGGCCAGGCCCGGATCAAGGTGACAGCTGTACCTGTCCATGCCAGCGATCTGCACACCATCCGCGGCAGATACGGATTCACCCCGCAGTTCCCGACCGTACCCGGAATCGAATCCGTCGGTCTGATCGACGAACTCGGTAGCGGCACAGACGGTCTGACCGTCGGTCAACGCGTCATCACGGTCGGAGTCACGGGCACGTGGCAGGAGTATGTCGTTGCCGATGCCGGGCGGGTGTTGCCTGTTCCCACCGGCATGACCGATTCCACGGCCGCCCAGATTCTCGCCAATCCGCTCACCGCCGTGATCTTGACCGGTGATGAGCTCGATGTTCGCCCGGGTGAATGGCTCCTGCAGACCGCGGCCGGTTCCACCGTGGGGCAGTCGGTCATCCAACTCGGGGCGCACGTCGGCTTCAAGACCCTCAACGTGGTCCGCCGTCGATCCGCTGTCGAGGACATCCTCGCGCTGGGAGGTACCGCGGTGATCTGCACCGAGGACGAGAACCTGGGAGAACGGGTGGCCGACATCGCAGGCCACGACGGCGTGTCCAAGGCGATCGACTGTGTCGGCGGTCAGGTGGGTGCGGACGTCTCGCGTGCGCTGGCACCGCACGGTGAGCTGGTCGTCTACGGTGCGCTGTCCACGCACCGCCGAACCGATCCCGACAAACTCACCATCCCCATCTTCGCGCGTTCACTGATCTACGAAACCAAGACCGTTCGGGGATTCTGGCTGTTCCGATGGCTCACCGAGACCCCGAAGGATCGGATGGCCGCGGCGATCGACCGGACACTTCAGCTTGCCGACCGCGGCGCGCTGCGCGTGCCCGAGGGCCAGCCGATCCCCGTCGAGAAGTTCGCCGACGCCGTCTATTTGGCCGAAGCCCCCCAACATGGGGGCAAACCGTTGCTGGTATTCGAACGGTAGGAGGCAGACGCCGCCTCTGTTGACGAGTGAGCGCGGCCCGGCTCACGGGCGAGGCGGGCGCTGGGTACACGAGCCCTGAGCCTGTGCGTGCACTCGTCCGATCGGTCGAACGCGGTATGGAGTTCGCCGGCGGTGGCGTCGCAGACGCAGGAAAACCTGTGCCTGGGCGGTATCGGAACGCTGAGATCGATGTCCTCACCGCCCGCATCGAGGAGACCGACGACGTCGCACCCCGTCCCGGATCCCCGGACCGGCTGGGTGCGTCTACGGCCGGAGGAAGGCGCCCTGCATCAGCAACTTTCCGAGGCTCACCACCTGGTCGCCCAGCTCACCGCACGCTATCCGGAACTCCGGGACGTGGAACGGAAATGACCCGGCATCATCCGGACCTCATCCGCGGCGAGGTGTCGAGGTCTTCGGCCGGGGGCAGTCGGCGACGGAGGTGGGACCTCGGGTGCGCCGGAAGTAGTCGGTCAGGCCGCCGACGGGGCGGGTGTCCGCGTCGGGCGCCGACGACCGGTCGTGGTGACGATGTATCCGGCAACGATGACCAGGGCGACGGGCCAGTCGATGATCTGCAGTGCGACGAGAACGGCCAGTGCAGTCAGGCATGCGGTCTGCTCGGGGGTGGGGATCGGGACGTGCCCGACCCCCGGCAGCGCGAGGGCGAAGCGTTCGGCCTGGCGTACCCGGTCGCGGAGTGTTCGGTGCGCGTCGTCGGCGCGCGGGTGCTCGCGCCCGTGTTCGGCCAGGGGGTCGTCGAGTGTGCGGCGCGCCAGGCGGTGACCGATCCACAGCCCGCCGGCGGCCCCGCCGGTCAGGGGTTCGGTGCCCCGGAAGGGAATGCTCGTCAACAGCAGCACGGCACCGAGTAGTGAACTGCCGGTGGAGAGTTCGACACCGCGGCGGCTGGCGGTGCGGGCGGCGGGGACGGCGCACAGGATCCGCCAGGCGGTCGACGGGTCGTCGACCAGCAGATCGGCATACCAGGGCGGGGCCTGGTCGTCGAGGACGCCGATCGCCACGTCCGCCGCCGCCAGGGCGTGCGGGGCGTGCGCGGCGATCACGGCGACGGTGGCGCCTCGGCTCTGGAGTTGTTCGACGGCCTCCTGCAGGGCGGTGTCGGGGGTGGTGTCGGCGGGCTCGTGCAGTTCGTCGAAGATCGTCTGCCCGTCGCCCATAGCCGGGCTCCGGAGGCCGACCGTGCGGATGCCGGCGCGCCGGAGGTAGTCGAGCACGGCCGCGTCGGGCCCGGCCGGGATCAAGATTTGGGGGTCGATCACGACGGTGTCGACCCGATCGAGGCGGCGCAGCGTTTGCGGCCGCAGCGGCAGCATCCGGTGTCGGTCGGCCAGACCCCGGCTGAGGGTGGCCGCGAACGACTCCCGCGCGGTGCGGGTCGCGGCCGGTGCGGCGACGATCAGCGCGGTACCGGCGACACCGACATCGCCGGTGGCCGCCCCGGCGACCGCTGCGGCCGCGGGGGCGGCGACGACGGAACGGTTCGCGTGGTGTTCGAGCGGCCCGACCGGCCGCGAGCGCGGACGGTGCGGGTGCTCGGGCGGGTGGTCGTCGACGGCGTGAGGGGCCAGGGCCGGTTCGGTGCGGTGCCAGGCCTGCCGCGCCGACCAGGTCTCGGCCGTCAGCGTCGCCCGAAGCAACACGTTCACGGCGAGCAGGGCAGGGTTCTGGGTGAGCGTCAAGATCGCGGCCTCGGCGGTCGCGAGCACCACGTCGGTCGACTCCGGGCCGAGTCGGTGTTCGACCAGTCGCCGAATGCGGGGCTGGTAGTCGGCGGAGATGACGGCCGCGGCCACCGCCACGGGCAGCTGCGGCAACCGCACCGCCGCCGCGGCCACCGACACCCCCAGGCCCACTGCGGTGGTCGCCAGCGCGGCGACCCGCCCGGCGAGGACGACGTCGTCCCCGGGCAGATCGAGCGGCCGCTCGCCTTCCGCTGCGCGAACGGAGTTCTCGGCGCCGGACACGGTGCCGGAGAGCTGCGTCAGAGCCGGTGCCTCGTCGCCGACGGTGACGACGATCCGCGACAGTGCGCGGTTGAGTTGTACCGCGGTCACGCCGGGGAGGCCGCGCACGGCGGCGAGGACGGCGGTACCGATCTGGGGGCCGTCGGGGGTGTCGAGGCCGCGGACCTCCATCCAGATTCGGTCGTTTCCGCGCCAATATCGGCGGGACGGTGCGCCGCCGAGGAATTCGCGTGCCATGTCCCGCGCCGAGACGGCGCCTCCCCGCAGGGGCGCCGTGGCCAGGTTCATTCCGACGCCGGCCACCGCGGCGGCGCCCGTGACGGCGCCGGTGACGGTCGTGTCCACCGCCGTGGTGCCCAGCCAGGCACCGGCCTGCAGGCCCCGCCGCGCTACTCGGGCCGGCAGCAGAACCGGTCCGGTGAGTAATGCGCTCAGGCTCATGTGGAGGGTAGGTCGAGGCGACGAACCGCTCACGCGGGGCCGGCCGCGGGCGACGGCGCCGTCGTGGATGGCGACTTCGACTTCGATGGGTCGGATCCGGCGGAGGAGTCGGCGGTGGACTCCACGCGGGTGTCGGAATCGGGCGTGTGGCCCCGGATCTTGTCCACCGACATAAGCCCCATGCCGGCTCCACCACGCAGACCGGCTCCGGCGCCCTGGAACAGCCCCTTGACGGCTCCGAGCGTTCCTCCGACAATCCCGCCTCCGACCGCACCCGTCGCCGCGATCGTGAGGTCCGCGGTTCGACCGACGGCATGGGCGGTGCGATCGATGACGTTCATGACAACCTCCCGACAGGGTTGCGGGCGTCGGCCGCAGGGCGGCGACCGATCCTTACCTTACGCTCCGAACGAACCGCGTAACCGCCGACGATGCGCTCCAGTCGGCGCATATTTCGTACTCGGCGGGCCCCACCACGGGCCGTGGCGATGCGTCTCTTCGGAAACTGTCGCATGTGCAATCAAATTGCGCCACATAGTCTCTCATCCTCTACACGCGATCGATGACTGCGTAGCCGCGCTACGCGGGTGCCGGTCGAGCTGGGCTGCGAGGCGACCGTCGAGCGAACCGATATCCCGCCGCCGTTGCGGGAGCTGTACGCGCTGCTGGTGGGTGTGGTCGAGATCCTCGACTGAATTACTCTCGGCCGGTCACTGCCTCGGTACCGGTGGGGGGTGGGGTGGTCTCCATTCTTCCGCCTGCCGAGGACGTCGTCGGGACTGTCCGAGCAGGACAGTGTGCGATCGTGGTTGCCGGTGGTGTGGAGTAGTTCGCGGATCGTGTGGCTGATCCCGGTGTGCGGGTGAGCAGGTCGGGGGCGATCGCCGCGGCGGATCCGAAGCCTTGGGCCCAGCCGAGCGGGCCGAGGGGTGCGGAAGTCATCTCTTGCCCGCCCACCCGGCTCGGGGATCGAATCCTGTTGCTCTCTCGGCCTGCGCGTACGCCCGCAGGGCTTCAGTTGCGGTGCTGTCCAGCGTCGGTGGCACCGTGACCTCGGCCCGGACCAACAGATCGCCAGCCGTGCCGCCGCGCGGGTGTACGCCGCGGCCGTGAATCCGAAAGGTCCGTCCCGCTGCGGTGCCCGCCGGGATCTTCATTCCGACGTGGCCGTCGAGGGTGGGGACGGAGATCGTTGCGCCCAAGGCGAGTTCGCTGAAGGTGACCGGAACCGTGACGGTGAGATCGTCGCCGTCGCGGCCGAACACCGGGTCCGTGATGACGTGCACGCTCACATACAGATCGCCCGAGGGTGCGCCCCGCAGGCCCGGTTCGCCCCGACCGGGGATGCGGATGCGTTGGCCGTCGCGTACGCCGGGGGGCACCCGGACGTTGATGGTGCGGGTGCGGTTCCCGATGCCGGTGCCCTGGCAGTCTGGGCACGGTGTGTCGACGATGGAGCCGGTACCACGGCAGTCGTTGCAGGGTTCGCTGAACCCGAATGCCCCCAGGTTCCGGGTGACCAATCCCATCCCGTTGCAGCGTGGGCATTCTCGCGCGGTGGTGCCGGGCATGGCGCCGCTGCCGTGACATGCGGTGCACGTGGAAGTAGTGCTTATTCGAAGTGGCACGACGACGCCTCGGATGGCATCACGGAAGGGCAGCCGGGTTTCGGTCTCGACGTCGCTGCCGCGCCGTGGTCGGGTGCCGGTGCTCCGATCGCCGGCACGGTTGAACAGGTCGCCTATTCCGCCGCCCGTGGTGGTGAAGGATGCGCCCCGCCCGAACAGGTCACCGAAGCCGGAATCGCCGCTGACGCCGGCGCCTCGTCCGGTGCCGGGGTGGAATCCGGTGCGGTCGAAGGGGCCGGAGGTGAACAGCCTGCGTGCCTCGTCGTAGTCCTTGCGCTTGACCGGGTCCGAGAGCACGGCGTGCGCCTCGCTGACCGTCTTGAAGCGGTCCTCGGCCCGGGGGTCCTGCGGGTTGGCATCCGGGTGCAGATCCCGGGCGAGCCGGCGGTAGGCCTTCTTGATCTGCTCGACCGACGCGTTCGAAGGGACGCCCAGGTCGGCATAGAAGTCGCGTTCCAGCCATTCCCGCTGCGTCACTGGCCATCTCCTTCCTCCAGCCGCTCAGCGGATGGTGCGGTCGACGTCGGTGGCCGCCCGGTTCCTTGCGGGCTGGCGCAACGACGACGGGGTGGTGCGTGAGCCTTCAACCTCGGCGACCACGACATGCTCGCCGCCCTCCCCGCGCAGACACGACCGAACTCGTTGTACCGAGGTAGATGCCGACGGCGCGAGCCATGAGGCCTCCGCGACCGCGTGCGGGCGCAACCTCATCGTGCAACCAACCAAGAAGGTACCCGGCCAAGCTTGAGTGCATATGACTCAATTTTCTCCCCGACAGAAGATCCGGGTCAAGTTTGAGTTGAGCGTCAGGCGCTCACCTTTGCGCTTCCCTTTGCAAGCTGGGCATGGGCCACGTGTGGTCAGGGAGACCGGGCGGCAATCGCTCGGAGCCTGGCTCGCCGCGGAATCGGGAGTCGAGAAACGTATCTCGCCCGCGATGCCCGCCAACAGATCTTGCCGGAGTATCCAACGAACCATCCGGCGAGTCCGTCCCATTCGGCAGAACTACTCGGCAGAACTCTCGGGCGAGTCGATTCGGGCGCTGGCAATGTCATTCGCTGTTCTAGGCCGTTTCCAGTGCGTCGCCGATCTCGTGCAGGGTGCGGTGGTGTTGGCCGGCGGTCATGACATGCCCGGCGGCGATGATCACGGCGACCGGCCATTCGATGATTTCCAGTGCGGCGAGGGCGCCGAGTGCGGCGTAGAACGCGAGGTGCTCGGGTCGGGGGATGCCGACGCTCCCGATGATCGGCAGGTTCACGGCGAAGCTGTCGGCGCGGCGGACGCGTTCGACCGTGTCCCGGTGGGATGGGCTGGTGGGTGACTTGTCGGCCATTGCTTGCCTCCGCACTGTGTGGGGTTTACCGAGAGTTCGTTTGGGGTGCGCAGGGTGGCAGCGTGGCGAATCCTGTGGTCGATGTGGGTGCAGATCCGGTGGTTTCCGTGGTGGCGCGGGTGTTCACGCCGCCGTTGCGGGAGCTGTACGCGCTGCTGGCGCGGGCGGGTGTGGTCGAGATCATCGACTGAACCTCAATCCTTCCGGCTCGCGAGGACGTCGACCGGACTGTCCGCGAAGGACAGTGTGCGGTCGTGGTTGCCGGCGGTGTGCAGTAGTTCGCGGATCCTGGGGCTGAGCCCGGGTGTCCGGGCGAGCAGGTCGGGGGCGATCGCCGCGGCCGCGGTCGCGGCGGCGGCGGATCCGAAGCCTTGGGCCCAGCCGAGCGGGCCGAGGGGCACGCAGCCGAGGAACTGGCTGACTCCGGGGGTGCTGATCAACGCCACCATGACGGCGAGGGAACCCACCGAGGTGGTCACGACCAGCGGGCTGCGGGAGTCCAGCAGAATCTGGCCGAGCTGGGTCCCGATCAGTGCGACCAGGGCGACGGTGGAGGCACGCCGGGGTCCACCGGTGAGGCTGGCCATAGCCCATGCTGCGGTGGCACCGGCCGCGGTGGTGACGCCACGGAAGGCGACGGTGCGCAGCAACGCAGCCTCGTCCGGCCCGCGGGCGGCGACACCGTTGTGGCTGGTCGGGCTGACCGCCAGCGCCGCGGCGGGGAGCGCGTCGGTGAGCATGTTCACCAACAACAATTGGCGCGCGTTCAACGGTGAGCGCCCGGTGATCACGCTGCCGATCAGCGCGAACGCCACTTCCCCGGCATTGCCCCCGACGAGCACCGCCACCGCGGCCTGCACCCGCCGCCACAATTGGCGACCTTCGTCCAATGCATCGAGCAGCGCCCCGACCTTGCCGTCGAGGAGGACGACGTCGGCGGCGCCGCGGGCGGGAGCGCTGCCGTGCGAGGCCACTCCGATACCGACGCTGGCCGCCCGGATGGCGGCGGCGTCGTTGGCGCCGTCGCCGACCATGGCACACACCCGGCCGATCCGCTCCAGGGTCTGCACGATCTGCACCTTGTGTTCCGGGGACATGCGGGCGAAGACCAGGCACGTCTCGACGGCCCGCTCCTGCTCGCGGTGCGAGAGGTCGTCCCAGTCGGTGCCGCTGATCACCTGCTCCGGGGTGACCGGCATTCCCAATTCGTCGGCGATGGCGACGGCGGTGACCGGGTGGTCCCCGGTGATCAGCCGGACGCCGACATCCTGCTCGATCAGCGCGGGCAGCAGGCCGGCGGCGTCGGCGCGGGGGGTGTCGGACAGGCCGAGCAACCCGACCGGCTCGAGCTCGCGTTCGGCGAATCGTGCCAAGGCGTCCGGGCCGTCGCCGGCCGACGCCGCTTCGGTTGGGGTGAGTTCGCGTTGTCCGACGGCGATGACCCGCAGTCCGGCCGCCGCCATCGACTCCACCCGCTCCGCAAGCGCGGAGTCCTCGGATGCGCCGAACGCGTCGAGCAGCACTTCCGGTGCGCCCTTGACCGCGAGATGGGTGCCGGACACGGCGGCGGCGTAGGAGCGGCCGGAACGGAACGGCAGGTACGCGTCCCGCTGTCTGCGGTCCATCTCGGCGGACTCGGTGTCGGCGGCGTCCACGATCGCGACGTCGGTGGCGTGGTCGGGTGGCCCGCCGTTCGACGACCACCCGGTCCGCGCGGCGTAGGACAGCACCTGCACGCGGGAGAATCCGGGTGCCGGTTCCACGGTGGACACGCGGAGACGGTTCTCGCTGAGGGTGCCGGTCTTGTCGAAACAGACCACGTCGACCCTCCCGAGCGCCTCGACCGACCGCGGGACGCGGACCAGCGCCGCGGACCGGGTGAGCCGGCGGGCCGCGGACATCTGCGCCAGCGTCGCCACCAGCGGCAGCCCTTCCGGGATCGCCGCGACGATGACCGCGACTCCGCTGGTCACCGCGGACCGGACCCCGGCGCCGCGGAGCAGGCCGAGCCCGGTCACGACGGCGCCGCCACCGAAACTGACCGGCATCGCACGCCGGGTCAGCCGAGCCAGTTGCGCCTGCAACCCCACCTCCCGGATCTTCGCCGGTGCGAGGGCGGTGGCGCGCCGACTTTCGGTGCCCCGGCCGGTCGCGGTCACCAGGGACACGGCGGTTCCGGTCAGCACGGTGGTTCCGGCGTAGAGCATGCAGGTGCGCTCGGCCAGCGGCACACCGGGTGTCGGGTCGGTCTGTTTGACTACGGGCAGGGATTCCCCGGTCAGCGCCGACTCGTCGACCTCGACGCTCTCGGCCTGGAGTAGCCGCCCGTCGGCGGGGACCACCTCGCCCGGGCGGACCTCGATCACCTCACCCGGCCGGAGCCGGTCCGCGGTGACCTCGGTGTAGTCGCGGTCGCCGCCACGATCGGTGACGTCGACCTCGCGGCGGTCGCCGCCGGGATCGGTGACGTCGACGTCGCTGCGGCTTCCCTCGAGATCGGTGACCGTCCGGGCCGGTGGATCCTGCACCGCCAGAAGCCGATTCAGTACCTCTTCCGCTCGCAGGCGTTGGGTTGCGGAGATGCCGGCGTTGAGCACGAGCACGGAGCCGACGAGGACGGCGTCGATCGGTGAACCCAGCACCGCGCTCGCCGCGGAGCAGGTCGCCAGTACCGGGGTCAGCGGATCGTCCAGTTCCTCGCGCACCGCGCGGAGAAAGTTCCAGCCGGCGGTGACCGGTCGACCGCCGAGGCGGCCGATTCTCCGCACCGGCCCGGACCTCCGGGGTCGGGGTCGCGTGGTCCGGGATAACTCGTCGTCCTTAGGTGGCGGGGGTAAGAGCTGGCGTACCTCTTCGGTGGGCATGGCGTGCCACTCGTGTCCCGGCCGCGGTGCGGGCAGCGGCGCTGAGAGCGCTCCGCGTGCCTTTGAGCGTCCCACCCACAGACCGGCCGCTGCGCCGGCGGTGACCGATTCGGGTCCGCTGCCGGGGACGCCGGGCAGCATCAGCAGGGTGCCGAGCGCGGACGCCTGCACGGAGATCTGCACACCGCGGCGGCTGGCTGTCCGCGCCGCCGGCAGCGCGTGCAGAATCCGCCACACCCCGGTCAGGTCGGCGGCCCATAGGTGCGCGCCCCACGGCGATGGAGTAGCGGCTCGGGTGACGCCGATACCGACGTCGGCCAGCGCCAGTGCCTGGGGTGCGTCCGCGGCGACCACCGCGACCGTCGAGCCGTGCCGTCGAAGGTGTGCCACGGCGTCCCGAAGGGTGTCGTCGATCGACCCGGTGATCGGGTCGAGGCGATCGAATCCGTTGCGCAGCGAACGAAGTCCGTCGTCGTCGACCGAGACGACCTCGGCCCGGGCGCGGCGGGCTTCGGCGACGACCGCCGAGGCGTGCGGGTCGTGGACCGGGCTGACCAGCACCCGGGCATCGGCATCAGCGTCGTCCGGGTCGGCGTCCGCGGCGCCGGGTACTGCGGTCACCGGGTGCCAGCCCGGGGTGAGGGCACCGCGGTGCACCGCGGTGCGGGCCGCCTCCCACACCCGGGTCCGGTCGCGGTCCGGCACGCCGCGGACCCGGCTGACGGTCAGGATCGGGGTGTACAGGATGCGGGGGTCGATCACCACCGCATCGACCCGGTCCAGGCGGCGCAGCGCCTCCGGGCGCAGCGGCAGCACGTCGTGCCGGTCGGCCAGGCCGCGGCCCAGGGTGCCGGCGAACAACTCCCGCGCCGTCCGGGTGGCCTTGGGCGCGGTCACCAGGGTCGCGGTGCCGACACCGGCCGGGTCGCGGGTCATCACCCCGACCGCCACGTCGCCGACCAGTCCCACCAGGCCGGCGCGCTCGGAATACCGTTCGACCGGACCGGTGGTGCGGTCGGGCCGCCACCCGGCTCGCGGCGGGCCGTCGACCGCGGCGGTCAGGGTCGGCTCGATCCGCTGCCACGCCCGTCGTCCCGACCATGTCTCCGCGACCAGCGCGCCGCGCCTGGCGGCCTCGATGGCCAGCGAATCCGGCGACAGCGTCAATGTGTATGCGGTCGCGGTCGCGGCCGCGAACAACAGGTCGGCCGCGTCGGGGCCCACCGCACTCTCGACGAGTCGTCGCAGCCGGGGTTGGTAGTCGACCGAGATCACCCCGGATGCCAGGGCGGCGGGTAGCCGGGGCAGCCGCAGGAATCGCCCGACCAGCGCGAGGCCGAATCCCAGGGTCGAGGCGGCGGCGCCGACCGCCCGGGCGGCCAGGACCGCGTCGTCGCCGGGCAGGTCGACGGGCCGCTGCCGCTGGCCCGACGCTTCCGAAGCTTCGGTGTTCGTGTCGGTTTCGGCCTCGGCGACCACCCGGCACAGCGTCTCGTCGGTGGGACCGTCCGGGCTGGCGGAGACCACGAGCCGCGACCACGGGCGATGCAGTTCCGCCTCCTCGACA
Organism: Rhodococcus sp. NPDC059968; assembly: GCF_042738615.1. Classification (NCBI taxonomy): domain Bacteria; kingdom Bacillati; phylum Actinomycetota; class Actinomycetes; order Mycobacteriales; family Nocardiaceae; genus Rhodococcus; species Rhodococcus sp. NPDC059968. Next base: position 18,932 of record NZ_JBHWUE010000099.1, on the reverse strand, counting down.
CCCGGCGCCGCGCGGACCGCGGACAGTGCCCGCTCGGCCAGCTCCGGGCCGTGCGGGCCGTCGAGACCGCGCACCTCGACCCAGGTGCGCCCAGCGCCCGAGCCGATTCGCCGGACCGGTGTCCCTCCGGCAGCTTCCCGGGCCGCACCGACAACGGATGCGGCGACCGCACGCGGCGACGGCGACGACACCGCGGCCGGGGCCCTGAGCAACACCGACCCGACCCCGAGGGCGGCGGCCGTACCGACCAGGGTGGCGTCGAGGGCCGTCGCTGCGCCGACACCCGCAGCCCGGGTCCCGGCCCGCAGGCAGCGGGCCGGGAGGGCCGCCACGCTCCTGGCCACTGCAGCCTGTCTCACGACAGGCCCACCCGACGGCCGTATCGCTTCTGCGAGCATCGCGACTGGCTCACCGCAGTGTGGTTGCGGCGAATCGTGCTCGCGGATTTCACGGCTGCGGCGTCGGCCGAACGGGTCGCGCCTTCACAGAGCCGGTCGACGATGATTTTCCGGCACCGATTTTGCCGGCCGGGCCGGAGGCAGCGGCTGCTTTGTCGGTCGGTCCCGCAGCCTCCGCCGATCCTGCCGCGGGTTCGGCGGCGCCCCGGTCGCCGACGGTCGACGTGGTCGCCGATGCCGTGACGGTCTTTTTGCCCGACCGGGCGGCGTGGAGTTGATGCAGCACCAGCGCGGTGCCGCCCGCCCCCAGGACGATCGGCCACTCGACCAGCCCGGCGGCGCCGATCGCCCCCATCGTCAACAACGCGGCGGGGGTGGAGTGGCTACCGACCCGGACCCCCTCGCGCACTCCTCCCGCCACGCCCCGCATACTCCCGGCCACCGCTCCCACCGCGGCACCACCGACCGCACCGGCCGTGGCCGTCACGGCCTCACCGGCGCCCGTGACCAACCGTGCCGTACCGTGCGCAATCCCCATGACATCCACCCAGTTTCACTGGTCGCATCAATGCCCACCGCGACTCGGACGCGTGGGCTCGAATTCCCCCGGCCGCAAGCCTAATCCTCGGTGAACGGAAAATGAACCGCTGGTTTCCAGGGAGTGCCGGCCCGTATCTCCCGTGCCCGACCAGCCCAACACCGCACCCGCCCGCTTCACGGTCGGCTCACAGGTGTGGTTTTTCGAGACGAGACCGACGGGCACCACACCACCCGGTCGCCCGGCACGGTGGGCGGCGACTACCCGCGACGAGGTTCGCCGCCAACGATCACCTGGGCCGCGACTGGGCTCCCGTTCGGCGGTGGGCCGTCGCGCTGGACGACGGACGGCTCCTCTTGCTCCGGTGCGGACGACAAGCGGCCCTTGCCCGGCTACGACGGCACCAGCGCCTGGAGTTTCTCGCGGGCGAGTCGCTCGACCAGCAGGGGAACAAAGTCGCGCACCTTCCCGTTCACGAAGTGCTGGTGCGCCGAGTGCACCACCTGCTCGATGCTCTCCCGGGTCACGTCCGGATACCGGACGTCGAGGCGGTCGATGACTTTGTCGATGTGCAGCAGCTCTTCATCGCGTGTCATAACAGAAATCCTTTCCAAGCCCAGCGGCGGCCGGGTCAACGAATTGATCGACCCCTTCGCTCGCGCCCGTCCTCGCTCCGCCTCACCGCAGGGAGGTCGGAAGGGGCGAACCTGTACTCGGCTCCGCGTCGTGCCGACGGCCAGGCGGGCGGGCCCTCGTCGGGCCTTCTCCGCGCCATGGGGGCTGTTTCACAATGGCAGCGGAGCTCGAAGTTGAGAGCTTTTGCCGAATCGGCGGAGGGTGATTCGATCCTCACACCACTCTCCGTCGATGTGGGATCGTCTGTTAGCGGCCCTGAGGTTTGTCACCAGTCAAAACGCAACAGCCCCCATGGCCACGACAACGCCGTTCGGCACATCTCACACCCATTCGGTGCGGGGGTCGACAGCCGGGGCGGGCGGCGGGTCGGGGTGATCCATTCGCTCGAGGTGGGCTTTGATCCATTCGGTGGTGTTGACCCGCGCCGGGGGGCGCGAGGACGAGTAATCGACTGGTACGTCAGTCACGGATACTCATTTCTTCCGATTTCCCTGCATTGCGGGCGCACGTGACGGATTCCCGAGACGCGACCCGCACCTGCACCGTGCCCCGCAACGGGTGCTTCGTCAAGACCCTGGGCGCATCTTCACCCGTGATCGGCGATCGGTGGCCACGCTGCCGCCGGTAGTTGCGAACGCTTGCCGCGGCGACGGCGAGGAAGGTACACAAACCACGAGTGACGCGGAGCCGAGGTCGGCTGACCAGCCGTCAGCGTTTCGTGGAGTTCCCGACTTCGGGTCCGTTGCGAGCTTGGCCGTGGGGTAGCGGATGGTTACGCCGAGGTGGCTCCGGGCGCGTAGCCGCGTCCGGCGTGGCGGCAACCATGGTGGTCCAGGTGGTCTGCACGAGGGCGCCGTGGCGGTCGGTGATGACGTTTTTGATCACGATGAGGTCTTGTCCGTGGCTGCGGCGGAACGAATCGACGTAGATGTCGCAGTTCAGGCGGTCCCCGACCATGACGGGTCTGTGGAATTGCTGACGCTGCGCGGTGTGCAGGACCTGGCTCAGGTCGTAGCCGGTGACGAGGTCGGTGAACACGCGCTGTTGGGCGACGCCACCGAGCAGGGAGGCGAAGGTCAGCGGTGCGATCAGTCCGGCGTAGCCGAGGTCGGCGGCGGCGGCCTCGTTCCGGTGTGCCGGGTGTGGGTCGAGGACCGCCCGCGCGTACTCGCGGACCTTCTCCCGGCCGACCTCGTAGTAGTCGGGGAGGCGGAAGTGACGGCCGACGATGTCGGCAGGTTCGGCCGGCACCGGTGTTGGGTCATCCCTCACCGGGTGCGGCCACGGTGCGGTCTGCGAGGGTGAACTGCGTGATCTCGGTGTGTCCGCTGCTGAAGTGAGCGGCGGAACCCGGGGGGTACTTGATGTGGCACGGGTAGACCTCTGCGGAGGCGATCTGCATCGCGTCGTCGTCATGATGCGCGCGCAGTGCCGTTACCCGGTGGTCGGGGGTGCGGGCGTAGTGCGGCTGCAGGGCCGTGCGTTGGGCTTCCTCGAGCGTCATGTCGTCGCGTGCGAAGTAGGGCGCAACTGTGTGTGCGGGTCGGGTCGGGGAACATTGCAAAGAATTCGTCCGAGAGGTCGGAGTGTGTCGAACTTTCTCATGGAACGGCGTCAGCTTCGCCATGTGGCCATCCCTACTGTGTGACGGGGATTCGGAGAACTGCGGTCCCTCCTCAGGAAGAGGGATGTGACGATAGTGCGAACACAGATATACCCGGCCCGGGTGAATCCGAATCCCGGTTCGAGCCCCCGACCAGTTTCGAGCCATCTCGATTTCGAAGGTTAGTGCAGGGGCCAGAGCCAGCGCTGGCGTTTGAATACTGTGTTCCGCCAAAGGCGGCGCCTGGATCGTCGACCGCGGCGCCGGTCCGGCCCCGGCATTGCGTTACCTCGCACCCACCCCCATTTGCCGACCGGATATTCTTCATGGTCGGAGTTCGGTTGCGACGGTGCCGGTCTCGATCCACTGCCGCGTCACGCGGGTGAAGAGGTCGGCATCCCCGATGCTCCAGGCGTGGTTCATCCGCGTCACCGTCCGCGGCAGCCGTCGGCGTAGGGCCTCGAAGGAACGCGCCACTTCGGTCGGCTCCCGCTCTCCGGCAAGGGCGAGCAGCGGCCCGGCATAGTGGTCCAGGCCCGACGGCAGGCCGCCCGTGTACACGCCGCGGGTGCCGCGCGGCGTCGGTACCGTCGGTGCCAGTGGGCAGCACGCGGCGGCGGCGAGCCGATCGGGCGCCGGTCGCCGCCCGCGATGCCGGGTTCCGTACCCAAGCGGCGGCCCGAGTCCGGCGTCTCCGCCACCATTTACCGAACACCATTGACCGATACCGTCGGTCACACGTACTGGCGGCGTCCACATCGTGCCGTTGACGCATTATGGAATTTCGTCGACGATCGAGCAGATTTCACCGCATCTGGTCGGCTTCACCGGACACTTCACCCAGCGTCCACGAAGGCGGCTCTACCCGTGTTCGCGGAGTTCTGCGGCCGTTACACGCCGTGGTTAGCCTTGCCAGACGAGCCAATAGGGAGCGTGAGTGTGGAGTTCAGGCATCTTGTCTCATTCATCACCATCGCCGAGGAATTGCATTTCGGACGGGCCGCGGCACGGCTGCACCTGACCCAGCCCTCGCTCAGCGCGCAACTGCAGAAGCTGGAGAAGTCCCTGGGGGTCCGGCTGGTTGCGCGCACCTCGCACGAGGTGAAGTTGACGTCGGCGGGTCGGGAATTCGAGGTTCAGGCCAGGCTGATCGTCGCCCAGATGGACAAGGCGGCGCGGATCGCGAAGGCGACCGCGGACGGTCGTTCGGGAACTCTCAACGTCGGTTACAACCTGCCGGCCAGCCGGCATGTTCTGCCGTCGGTCCTCGCCAAGATGTGTGCCGAGCACCCGGACATTGTGGTGTCGTTGTGGGAGAAGCGAACCGGGCCGCAGCTCGCGGACCTCGCGGACGGCACCCTCGACATCGCCCTGGTGTACGGGCATCCGCGCACCGCGGATTTCCGGTACCACCTCCTCCTACGGAAGATTCCGCTGGTGGCGGTCGTCGGCAAGGGGCACCGTTGGGCGGCACGGCCGGGTGTGCGGTTCGCCGAGCTGGCGTCGCAGGAGTGTGTGATGTTCTCCCGCGAGCAGTGCCCGGCGATGTACGACTCGATCTTCGGTGCCGCCGCCGCCAGCAGGATCTCGCTCGATGTCGCGCAGACCGCGGACGATCCGGGCGCGACCGCGCACATGGTGTCGGTCAAGCCGTTGGTCGGGTTCGCCTCGCTTGCCGGCGCCGGTTCGGGAGGATTCGGTGCGATGGGTGCGAATTCTGTGGCGGTGAAATTGGTCGATCCGGTTCCGACGATCGATTTGTATGCGGTCTGGCGGACCGTCGAGGTGAATCCGGCGGTGTTCTCGTTCCTCGACTGTATCGATCATGCCGAGGAAGCGGATCGCACCGAACGCGGGTTGGTAGCGATCTGACTCCGGCGGCCGCGTTCCGGGTATCGACCGGGCGCACGCGTTCGGGTGCGGGCGATGGCTCCACTGCCTGGGACCACCGGGTTCGACGTGTGAATCCAGTCGAGGCGAGTCCCCAGGTGGGCCAGGTCGAAGGCCGAGGGATAGTCGGGACACAAGCGGACCGAGTCACCGGAGTCGACGATGCGGAGGCATCTTCGATTGGCGTGTTTACCACGGCCTCACAACTCAACCCGCGGTGAGACGCCGACGAACAGTGTGTCCGTCACGTGCGGCCGTTCCGACACTCCTTCAGAACCGGGCACCATACAGAGTTCGACTTCGCAGCCGCGCGGAGATTTCCCGCCCCCAGCGGGCCGAGCGGTCGGCGGGATCGGTGAGCGGCCGGGTCTGATCCCAGGCCCGCTCGGCGGGTGGGCCGGTGGCGATCAGGGCGAGGTGGACGCGAGGCCGCCGGGGTAGGCCACGATGCGGACCACAGCCAACATCAGGTGCGTCTCGGCGGCCAGCAGCCGGTGGCCGTGCACCTGAACACCGCCGCAGGACGGCGGTGCGATCGCGGGCCAGCGTAGTAGCGCACGACCTCGATGGTGCCTCGCCGTGGCCGCGGCAACACGACGCCGTATGAATTCCTTGGTCGCGTTCACTGGTCGACGACGGGACGAAGTACGACGGGTACGAGGCTCAGGGACTGCTGTTCCCCACCTCCGGCCGGAGATGGGGAACAGCAGTGCCGCGGATGGGGGACGCGGCTCGTCGGGTGTCGTATCGGTGTGGCGGAGGGATATGCGGGTTCGGCCACCTGGCGCACGCACTGCACCCCCGGTGCAGCGGTGAGCGATGCGGGATGGCCGGACGGTCGGGGTGGAGGATCCGGTGACCACTGTCCGCGAGCCCATCACGGTGGCACGGGCCGGACCGGCCCGCAGGTCACTCCGCGTACACCCTGACGTGGAGCGCCTTGGGCGACGGGGAGCTCCGGCGCATTGCTGCGCCGAAGCCCCACGTGGTGCGCATGCGCCGACGGGCGTCGTCCTAGTTGAGCTTCTGCGGCACACCGTAGGTCATGACGGTGTCCCCGTTCTCGGTGACGGCCTTGGCGTACGGCCGGATGGTGACCGCTCCGATGGCGCCGGAGATGGACCCGTGCACGCCCTGCATCCGCACCAGCGCCTCGGGTCCGTCGAACTCCTGGTCCTCGAGCAGTGGGACCTCGGTGATCCCGCCGGGCTCGAGGTCGATGTCCAGCTCCTGCGACGGGATGATGTCACCGGCCAGCTCGACGTTGGTTCCCGCGCTCAGATCCAGGGTGAACTCGGGGACGAGTCCCAGGTCGATGCCGGTGTCCGACCCGATCGCGAACCCGAGGCCGGGCGAATTGAGGACGATGGTCGCACCGGCCAACGCGATCGGGTAGCCGATCTGGTAGCCGACGCTGAGCTTGGTGCCCTCGAACTCCGCGGCGTCGGGGCCGCTGATGTTGACCGCGGCGTAGCCGTTGTGGAAGAACTCGACGCTGGTGGGTACCCCGTCGAGGGGCGGGACGACCTGGTACTGGGTGTCGCCCTGCAGGACCTCGATGCGGTTGCCGTCCACGTCGATGACGGAACTGGAGTTGTCCACGCCGGCCGAGGCGGTGCCGTTGCCCGTGACCACGGCGAGCACGGCGATGCCCGCGACCGCCGCCAGGCGGGTGAAGCGCTTGTGTCCGGATCGAGATGTGTTGAGGTGCGTCATACTGGATCCCCATTCAGAGTGAACTGCAACCGAAATGAAAAAGCATGCGAAGCGTAACCATTCGGGTCGAATGATGTCCGTGTGTTGATCAGATCTTCACGAAAGCTTCGTGTGTACTCGACGACCGCTCCCGCTCGGCATCCGGTTGAGTTGCTCGGGGCTCCGGTGAGGTCGCTACCGTTGACAGCCGCCACCCGGACCCGGCCCCCGTCCGGCATCGCGCCCGGCGCAGGACGGGGTCATCGACGTTCCCGCCGAATCGAGTTCTGCTGGGCGCGAACCGCGGCGGGCGGTGTGAGGTGTGGCGGGCGGAGTTCGGGGGTTCCCGAGACTTTCTCGAGGACAGTTCGGCTGGGGCGCGCCTACGATGATGGTGTGTCGCGGCGACCGATACCCCCATCAGAGCGTGACACCTCGACCCCGCTTCGCTCACATCTTCGGTGCTGACTCGGCACCGTCGTGGTGGCCCGGCGGGGTCCCGTATGTCCGGCCCTGTCCGTCCCCACGATGTGCGTGTCATCGTCGGGCGCGGCACCGGACGGGCGCCGGGCCAGGCCCCATCGATCCGTGAGGAACCAGCATGGCCGGTTTCCCGCAGCGCAATGCGATGGGGGCAACGAATCCGAAGAGATAGCGGGCGCGGAGCCAGTCGACCCGCTCGATCAGTTCCGTCCGCATCTCGTTCGCGGCGGTCTCGTCCAGGTGCGGCCAGGCGAAGGGGCCCGGGTGAACTCGTCGCTCACGACAGCCACGACAGCGCCACCGGCTGCGGCCGGGCGTCGACGGTGCCGGCGCTCCCTTCACGGGATGCGCTGGACGCCACCACGGTATTCACTCTTTGAGTCTTTCAAGGTTTCTCGCGGGCGGGGATCGTCCCCCGTCCGGTGCGGGTCTCGGGCGCCGCGCCACCACCGACCTCGGCCCATGGAGGCGCGGTGTCGGCGGGCCGCATCGGCGGCGGCGGGGAGGTCGGTGACCGTCAAAACACGATCGTGTATCCGGGGAGTGCGGCGTGGGCCTGGGTGTAGGTGTCCCCGTCGACACGGAGCCGGTCCGAGTTGAGCACGACCTCTCCACTGTTGGGAAGCGCGACCGGTGAGACGAGGGTGACGCACCGGGTGTCACCCCGGCAGGTGCTCCGCTCGTGGGGACCGGATCGGTGCGACGTCGAGTGCGCGAGTGGCGGCTCGTTCGACCAGGAGCGGGACGAAATCCCGGATCGGGCATCCGTCGAACCGGTGGAGCGCGGTGTCGATCGCCTCGTCGACCACGTAGGGATGGAGATCTGGGTACCGCGGGTACAGGCGGGCACGGACGGCGTCGATGTGCTGGGTCTCGCTGACGTCCACACGAAAATTCTCGTCCACCGCACCGGAAAGCGATCCTTTCACCAGGGGGAGACCGGACGGGCTGCCCGAACGGCTCGCGTGCGGGTTTGACGCGGCGGCGGCTGATGCGCACGATATCGACTGGACCGCAGCGGCGCAGTCTTTGTCCGAGACCCCGTGCGGCACGCGCGTTCTGCCGCGCCGAGCAGGAGAAACGAGCCGATGACCCCGATCTCCCACGATCCCGACACGGCCCAGGCCGAAGTCTTTCTGTCCCTACTACTGGCCGAGACCGACGGCCTCCTCGATCACATCGCGCACGCACAGACACAGGTCGAACAGCTCTGGCCCACCGATCGCGACCTCGAGCGGTATTGGCGGGCCGAGGAACGCGCGTTACGCATCCAACTTCAGCAGGCGCAGGTGCTGGTCGACCGGCTGCTGGTTCGGTTCCCGGTGCTGGTGGACCGTCCACGGGCGTCCGCATCCGACCGGTCGGCGGGATGACTATCGCGGATTCCTCGCGGCGTGATCCAGGCGTGCCAGCGCGAGCGTCGCGACCGTCGGTCGCAGGCCGATCTGCGGCCACTCGGCGGTGAGGGTCACCGACCGTACCGGCGCCGGGGTGTCGATCCAGTATTGCGGCTCGGTGCGGTACATGCACCGTCCGGCCGTGCAGGCCTGCAGATCCGGGCGGGCGAGGTACGGGTCCGCGACGGCGATCCGGTCCGCACCCGCGCACACCTCGAGGTAGGACCACCGCGCCGACCCATCCGCCGGGTCGGTCAGCGTGCGGGTCTGATGGCGGGCCCGCTGGGCCGGGATGCCGGTGGCCGTGAGCGCCAGATACACCGCGAGCCCGCTGTCGAATGCGACGATCCGCACCAGCTCCAGCGTCCGATGGGTGTCCGCGGCCAACACCCGGCGACCGTGCGCCCGGACACCGCCGCACGGGGGCGGAGGGTTCGCCGGCCAGCGTCGTCGAGGCACGGTCCCGATCGTGCACCCCCGTGGCGGTCGCAGCAATGCATGGAACCTGTGAATGACCTGAGAACCTGCGGAAACGCCGGACGCGGACGGGTTGCACACGCGTCTCGCCGTTACACGTTGTCCTGACCTATCCCGGCGGAAAGGGAGGGCGGTCATGGAGCAGAACGCCTGAGGCGACTCCGCGGACCGGAACGTGAACCTGCCGACGAACTGGCAGGAGTCGTCGAAGCACTCACCGGTGAGCGAGTGATCCCGCGACCTGCACAGAACGAGAAGTCCTCGGGGGCAGTGACTCGGGCGAATCACCGATTCCACTCCGAGGCCCCGGCACAGTGCCGGGGCCTCGGGTGTTTCCGGGGCCCGGTTTTCAGGGGGTGGCCGTCGCCGATGCTGCGGCGTCGAGCAGGGCCCGCCGCTGGTTCTGCCCCAGGCCACCGAGACGGCGGCTCTCCGCGATGGACAGCTCCTCGAGGAGCTTCGCCGCCTTCACCGGGCCGACCTTCGGGAGGGCCTTGAGCAGGGCGGAGACCTTGGTCTTCTTCACGATGTCTTCGTTCTCGGCGCGCTCGAGGACCGCGGCGACGTCGAGCTCACCGGCCTTGACGGCGGCCAGCATCTCGCCGCGCACCTTCCGCGCCTCGGTGGCCTTCGCCAGCGCCGCGGCGCGTTGTTCGTCGGTCAACACGGGCAATGCCATAAGCGATGCTCCTTGGGTTCTCGGTGGCCGGCGGATCCGACCAACCCGCAGGTCAGGCTATACGTCCGACCCGCGGGTGGCAGAACGAAGCCGGTAGGGGGCTTCCTTCCGAGCCGGGGCGCTACCGGGGGCCAACACGGGCTCGAACGCATGTTCGAATTCGTGTTACGCTCTCCCAGCGGGGCGGGTGGAGGCCACGCGCTTCGGGAAGCATCCGCCCTGCGCCAACTCCCATCGCCCGGTGCCGAGGTGAAATCGATGGACAGCGTGATGAGCAAGGCCGATGAACTCGATCGCTTGGTTGGCGAGCTGGTTGATCTGGATGAGCAGCGCGTTTGTATCGGTACGAAGCTCGTCGATCTCGAGCACTACTTCCGGAAGGCCGGCTACCCCGAGTTGTCGCGGCGTGCGCTGGATGTCTTCGTGACGCGGTACATGGGACGAGTACTCGAGCTAGCCGACGGGATGCGCGAATAGCGTGGACCCCGCTCGAGTCGACCTGACCGCGAGACCGTAGCCGCACGATCTCATGTCGGTCGCGGGCCAGCTTGGACTGCGCACGGCAGTGATGGGCACCACCATCTGGCGGGTGGTGACCGGGGCGAGCGGGTCAAAGAGCTTGTACCGGTGAGTAACCGGCGGTAGCCGGGTGGGTTCGGGCATTTCGGGTCGCAGGCCGGGGGAAGGGTGCTTCAGCTCCAATCTCGGAGTTCATCGAGCGAAGAGGTGCAGCAGATGGCCCACAGAAGCGGCAGCAGGCTGGTGCGCGGCCCGGAGTTGACGATCCGGTCGGCATCCACCGACTGCTGTTCCGGCGGCATGCCCTCCCGACCCTCGTCGCGACCGGACAGCGACTGGCGATCGGCGGCATCGCCGTCCTGGGTTTCGCCCTCGTCGGCATGGTGCTGCTGATCTTCAGCTTCGTGGTCGACATGCGCACCGGGATCATCGCGGCCGCGGCGGCGATGCTGATGTTCTTCGGTTTCTGGATCCTGCCGTCGCTGCAGGCCCGTCGCTCCACCGCCAATGCCCAAACACCCCACGAGTCGACGTGAGCCGCGCGGTCACCGCCTGAGAACCCGCGGGGATTAACTCCTGTCGCACCGGAATCGCATCCGACCGAGAGCCGACGGCCGAGTCGATCGCCGCGGCCGCCTTGTGGTGGGGTGCAGACTGGACACATGGTGTCGACGCAGCGTGAGCGGGAAGACAAGTACGACGTGGACCCGGACTTCACGCTGCCCGACCTCGACGGGGTGATCCCGGCCGGTGGACGACTCGACACCGGCACGGCCACCCTGAGCAGTGTCTACTACGACACCGCCGACCGGGACCTGCTCCGCCAGCACCTCACCTTGCGCCGCCGCACCGGGGACACCGGCGCCGGGTGGCAATTGAAGGTCCCCGCCGACAAGGCCCGCACCGAGCTATCCCTTCCTCCCGGCGATGGCGAGACGGTTCCCGACGAGCTGGCCACCCTGGTCCGCGGGATCGGCCTCGGCAAACCCCTGCACCCGGTGGCGGCCCTGTCCACCGTCCGGCGCACCCACCGCCTGTACGACCGGGATCAGCAGCTGCTCGCGGAGGTGGCCGATGACCTGGTGCACGCCACCGTCGCCGGGGACGTCGCCGTGGTCAGCGAATGGCGGGAAGTGGACGTCGAACTCGGCGAGCGCGACGAGAAGACCCGGGCGGCGAAGGTGCTGACCAAGGTCGGCACACGCCTCACCAAGGCCGGTGCCCGGCCTCACCGCACGCGTCGAAACTCGGCCGCGCGCTCGCCGGCGACCACCCACCCGCCGCCGCCGCCGACACAGGCGGCACGGCGGAACGGGCACTGACCGAGTACCTCGACGCGCAGGTCCAGGCGATCGTGGCGGGCGACGTGTGGCTGCGCCGCGGGCTGGACCCGATCCACTCCACCCGGGTGGGTATCCGGCGGTTCCGCAGCACCCTGCGCGTATTCACAACACTGTTCGATACCGAGACCGCGACGCACCTCGACGCCGAATTGTCTTGGTATGCGGGTGTGCTCGGCGAGGTGCGGGACCGGCAGGTGCAGCGGACGCGGTTCGCGGAGAAGGTGGCCGACCTGCCGGACGAGCTGGTGATGGGACCGGTCGCCGCCCGCATCGAGGGTGATCTGCTCGCCGAGCAACTCCGCCACCTGGACCACGCGATGACGGTCCTCGACAGCGACCGCTACCGGGAACTGATGGCCACCTTGGCACGGTGGCGCACCGGCCCACCGTTCACCGGCCCGGCCGATTCCCGGTCCGTCCGCAAGGCGACGCGCAAGGCCGGGCGTAAAGCGAACAAGCGACTGACCGCCGCGGTCGCCGACACCGACGACGCGGCGCTGCACCGGGCGCGCAAGGCCGCCAAGCGGGCCCGCTACGCCGCCGAACTCGCCAGACCGGTCCTCGGGAAGAAGAAGTCCAAGAAGAAAGCGGCCAAATACAAGGAGATCCAGACGGTGCTGGGCGAGCACCAGGACAGCGTCGTGGCCGCCGAGACCCTCCGCACGCTCGGTGCCCGAGCCGGCACCACGCCGGGCGAAAACGGATTCGCCTTCGGGCTGCTGTACGGACTCGAACAACAGGCAGCCCAGCGGGCGCGGGCGGATGCCGCACATCTGACCATCTAACTCGCTCATGGGCGGGGCCTTCCGGTCGTGCACCTCACCAGGGGCCCGGTGCCGTCCGCAGTACCAGGGAACTGCATGCCGATGTTCGCTGTGACCAGAACGCCGTCTCAGGTCTCGCTGCCCCAGTTGCTGATCCTCGTGGTCGCGATCGCGGCTACCAGGAACCGACAAACCCGCGGCCGCGCACAGCGGCGCGTTGTGAAAACCCGGGCCGTGTGAGTCCCTGGTGAACAGTTGCCGAATTCCCCCTGTTCGACCTGTCCGGGCGCTTACCCATCGGCGGGGCTGGGTAGGCGCGGTAGCGGTGCACGTTGCGCCGACCCGATGCCATCAAATGCCGAAGGGGCGAAATACCGCATGAGCACATCGAATACATCAAGCACGACGACCTTGCTGGCGCAACTGCGCACAGTTCTCGACCTGACCCACACCGAGATCCAGCTCGCCGAAACCCGCACCGCGCAGGCCCGGACCGAGGCCGTGCGCCGGGAGCTGACCGAGAACGCCGACAATGCCCGCGCCCGCGCCGAGGCCATCGAGGCCGCCATCCGGGAACTCGGCGGCGTTCCGGAATTGGTCGGCCCGTTCCTCGGGCGGGCCGCCGCCGCGGTCAAGGCGATGGTCGAACAGGCCCAGCCGTTCGACGAAGCCCTGCTCGGTGATCTCGCGCTCGAACACCAACTCCACGACCGCGCCCGCTACATCAAGGCCCTCGCCGTCGCAGCTCAGAAGAAGGATGTCGAGAACCTGGCGTTCCGGCTGATCGCTGCCCACTCGGCGACCGTGGACTGGCTGACCATCGTCCTCGCCGAGGAGGCCTTGGGCGGGCCGGCGGCACTGCGCCGCACCCCGCTGCAGGCGGTGGCCGGGACCGCGGTGCGGCTGGTCAACGTGCCGGTCTCCTGGTCGGCCCGCGGCCTGGACCGGGCCCTCGACACCGTCCGCGCCACCCCACCGGCGCTCAGTGACCTGCTGAACCGGGGCGCACAGGCCGGCGACGTCGCCGTGAAAACCCTGACCGCATCCCGCGACGCCGCCCTCGAGACCGCGGAGCAGGTCACCCGCCATGAAGGAGCCGACGGGGTCGCGGAAGTTTTGCATTCAGCCCGTACCGCGGCCGGAGTCCTCGAACCGGGGGAGCTGCCCATCGACGGCTACGACGACCTCAACGTCGCGGAGGCAGTGGCTGCAGTCAAGGAATTGACCGAGCCGGCGGAGGTGCGCGCCATCGTGGCGTACGAGGAGGCACACAAGAACCGGCACGGCGTGGTCTCGGCGTCGCAGACGCGCCTGGCCGCGATCGCCCAGGAAGTCGTCGGCCTCAGCTGACCGAATCGACCGTCGCCGACCTCGGTGGAGCAGCGCCGCTTCACGAGGTCGGCGACCGCCCCGGGACGACCCCTTCATACACATCGATGTGGCACCCGCTGTCCCACAGGTCGACCCGACCGTCCCATAGACCGATCGTCTGCCGGTCGTCATCGCAGGCCTCGCTCGTGGCGACCCTGCACGGGGCGAGATCGGAGTCCAGCGAAGGGCCGCCGGCAGACGATCCATTCGCGGAACGGAATCCTGGTGCGGGGCCGAAGCATTTGCCGCTTTCGCGACCCTTGTCGGAAAGACCGTGCCGATGGGCGTTAACTAGCGGGGACGTTACTGCTTCGGGTGGTGCACCCTCACGCGCCCAGACTAGGAATCCGACGATGACAACTGCTGCTGATTCCCTTTCGTCTCGGTTCCCCGAGGTTGCCGCGGAGTGGGATTTCGAGGAGAACGCCGGTCTGACGCCGGATCAGGTCACTCCGGGCAGTAACAAGAAGGTCCATTGGAGATGCCGGAAGGCCGGACACCAATGGGAGGCCTCGATCTCTAACCGCACCAAGGGGCGTGGTTGTCCCGTGTGCTCCAACACGAAGGTGCTGGCCGGCTTCAACGATCTCGGGTCGCAGTTTCCCGAGGTTGCCGCGGAGTGGGATTTCGAGGAGAACGCCGGTCTGACGCCGGATCAGGTCACTCCGGGCAGTAACAAGAAGATGCACTGGAAGTGCCGTGATTTCGGGCACCAGTGGCAGGCCCAGATAGTCAAGCGCACCCAGAAAAATGGTCACGGCTGCCCGATCTGCTCCAATCAACAGGTCCTTGCCGGCTTCAACGACGTCGAGTCGCAGTTTCCCGAAGTTGCCGTCGAGTGGGATTTCGAGGAGAACGGCGGTCTGACGCCGGATCAGGTCACTCCGGGCAGTAACAAGAAGGTCCACTGGAAGTGCAACAAGTATGGGCACCAGTGGGAGGCCAAAATTTCGGAGCGCACCCGGGGGGGAACCGGCTGCCCCGTGTGTTCCAACAACAGGGTGCTGGCGGGCTTCAACGACCTCGAGTCGCAGTTTCCCGACGTCGCGGCGGAGTGGGACTATGAGAAGAACATCGGCCTGACACCAGACCAAGTAACCGCCGGGAGCAACAAGAAAGCGCACTGGAAGTGCCGGAATGCTGGGCACCAGTGGCAGACCCAAATCGTCAAACGCACCCAGAATGAGAGCGGCTGCGCTGTCTGCGTCAGCAGGAAGGTGCTGGCGGGCTTCAACGACCTGGAATCGGCGTTTCCCGAAATCGCAGCGGAGTGGGACTACGCCATGAATAGCCCGCTCCGGCCCGACCAGATGATGGCGAGTAGCAACAGGAAAGTGCACTGGACGGGAAGCTGTGGTCACAACTGGGCGGCCATCATCGCAAGCCGCACCAACGGCGGTAACGGCTGTCCCATCTGCGTGAATCAGCAGGTTTTGGTCGGCTTCAACGACCTGGAGTCACAGTTTCCCGAGATCGCGGTTGTATGGGACTTCGAGGAGAACAGCGGTCTGACGCCGGATCAGGTCATTGCGGGGAGCCACAAGAAGGCGCACTGGAAGTGCCGATTCGGCCATCGGTGGGATGCCGAGATCGTGAGTCGCACCAGCGGCGGGACCGGCTGCCCGTTTTGTTCAGGACGACGTGCCCTGGCAGGGATCAATGACCTGGCATCGCAGTTCCCGGACATCGCTGCGGAGTGGAATTTTACGAAGAACGCCCTGCTGAGACCAACTGAAGTCGCTGCCGGATCTGATACCGAGGCGCACTGGCTGTGCCCCAACGGGCACGAGTACACGATGAAGGTGGAGTGGCGGACCCGTCTCCGCCGCCCGCTGGGCTGCCACTGCCAGGGACGTGTTTGGAATGTCCGAAAGCTGGAGGGCTTCGTAGCGGATCTGGCTGAGTACACGGATTCGATGACACCGGCGATGCTGTATGCGGTCTGTCAGCAGGCTGGGGTACTGACATCGTCGAAGTCGGACGTGATCGGGAAGGCGCTCGCCGATCCCGCGAGCTTGAAACAGTTGGTCGACGGCAGCGATGCAGGGGATCGCGAACCGTCGGGCTCGCTCGGTGAGGGCACTGAACCGGCGGATCCGGCAGAAGACAATCTCGGTGTGCTCGATCCGGAGGGCCATCTTCCGACGGCTGCGGAGGTAGCGGAAGCGGCCTCCGACCCTGAAGCCTCGACAGGGGATCCCGGGTCGGGTGAGGACTCGTTCGCTCTTCCCGCCCTCAACGTGGACGACATACTCGGCATGGGCGAGAAATTCTTCGCGAGCGTGGACGAAGACACTGTGGACTTCTTGACGGCCGCTGCGGCCGGACAGATTTGGAAGTTGGCCTACCGGCTGGACTCCGGTGCCATCGCGGAGACGGAGCGAGGACAACTGCAGGCCGAGTTGGACAAGACGCTCGAACCGCGTGCGGACCAGTACTCGGAAGGCATCCGACTCCGCTTCCGGTCCGAGTACGAGCAGGCGCTCACCATCGTTCCACCGGCGAACTGGTCGTTCAAGCCGGGCAGCGCCACGGAGATCGTGTCGCCCAACCTGATGCAGCGGCATGTAGCGGCGCAGGTCCTCACGCGCAGGCGCGTCGGCAACTGGTCCGGGACGGGTGCGGGAAAGACCGTGTCGGCGATCCTCGCGGCTGGTCTCCTCGAAGCCGGTCAAGGTGCTGGCATCGTGCTCGTGGTCTGCCCGAACAATGTGGTCGCGGGCTGGGTCGGCTCAATCAACAACTGCTACCCCAACGCCCGCATCGCGCAGAAGACGCTCACGCCGGTGTGGAAGAGGGGGGCGGGTCCGCGTTGGTTAGTCGTCAACTACGACCGGCTGCCCGGCAACGAGGGCACGCTCAAGACGCTCATCGGCGAGAACCGCATCGACATGCTCGTCATCGATGAGGTCCACTACGTCAAGGAGCGGGAGAACGTCGCCCCGTCGCAGCGCCGGAGGGTGCTCTCCGGGGTTGCGGTGGAGGCGGCGAAGTCCAACCCGAAGGTCGCCGTGTTGGCCATGTCCGCCACTCCGGTCGTCAACGATCTGCACGAGGCGCGGAGCCTGCTCGAGCTGACCGAGGGCGTCCAGCTCGACGACATCCCCATCGCGAAGACCGTGCCGAACGCGATGCGCATCCATCAGTACCTCACCCGCGTGGGTTCCCGGTGGATGCCCGATTACAGCGCCAACCTCGAGCCCGTCACGGTCCCGCTGGACGTGTCTCACCGCCTCGACGACGTACTCGCGCTCGGAAAGCAGCCCAGCCCGTCCGCACTGGACCAGATTCTGTTGGCGGACAAGCTCGAGACGATCGTCGCGAACTGCCGCTGTGGGGGTAAGACCCTGATCTACACGCAGTTCGTCACCGGCATCGTGGAGCCGCTCACGGAGGCACTGCACGCTGCCGGACTTCGGGTCGGGCTGTTCACCGGCGACGACAAGGACGGGTATGCCCGCTTCGTCGGCAGGTGGACGAACGGCGACACGGTCCCGGACGAAGAACGGGTGGACGTGCTGATCGGCTCCGAGGCCATCTCCACTGGCGTCGACGGTCTCCAGCACGTCTGTGACACCCTCATCTTCGCCACGTTGCCGTGGACGCACGCGAACTACCAGCAGATCGTGGGACGCATCCACCGGCAGGGGCAGACCGCACGGACAGTCAAGGTGGTCATCCCGGCGACGTACGCCGACATCACGACGCCGGAGGGGCAGGAGAACCAGTGGTCGTGGTGCGGCCAGCGCTGGGCCCGTGTCGAAATGAAGGAATCCCTGTCCGACTGCGCTGTGGACGGGGTGGTCCCGAAGGGTGTCCTGGTCAGTCCGACAGAGGCCGCACGCGCCTCGCTCGAATGGCTGCGCAGGCTCAAGGACGATGACGTGCAGACGGCCACCCGAAAGCCTCTCGACCAGCTTCTCGGTGCGGACGTCGAACGGATGTCACCCGGCGCCAAGAACCGTCGGTACGGCGATCTGTCTGCGCTCAATGGTGCTTGGGCGTCAACGAATTCCACAGTCACACACAGCAGGCTCGCCGAGAATCCGGCCGAGTGGCGGCGGTACCACGACCTCTACACGGAAGCCCGGCGCAAGTGGGAGACGGTGCCGGCGTACGAATTCGCGAAATGGCTCAACGACGGCCGGCGCCCGTGCGTCGTCGCAGACCTCGGATGCGGTGAGATGCTGCTCGCCGACCGGGTGACGAGCGGTCACACGATTCTGCCGTTCGACCATGTCGCGTTCGACGACCGCGTGACTGTCTGCGACATCGCTGCCGTCCCGCTCGATGACGCATCCGTCGACATCGCGATCCTGTCGTTGGCACTGATGGGCAAGAACCACGCCGACTACGTCCGCGAAGCGCACAGGATTCTCCCGGTCGATGGGCATCTATGGCTCTGTGAGCCAACCTCGAGCATCGGTTCGGATGAGGCTCGCCTGCGAGATGTCCTGTCTGGATTTGGCTTCGACCTCTATCGCGTACAGGGCGAGGGCCAGTTCACGTTTGTGCGTGCCATCAAGTCGGACAATGCTCCCCACGACGTCACGGAACCTGTCAACCTTTCTGAGACAGTGTTTCGACAGGTTTAGGGTGTCGAGTTCTCCTCCTCTGCGGGTGGTTTGTTGATCCAGCTGGTGATGGGCAGTGTCGGCGGCTCCGGTGGGTTGCGGACGAATCGTTCCGGGTGCGCCGCGTAGGCGGTATCGAGGACGATGCCACGCCGGCGTCGCACCTCCGTAGCTCGCCCGTAGTGCACGTCGGCAGCGGTGTGTAGGCCGATCCCGGAATGGCGATGCTCGAAGTTGTACCAATCGAAGAATTCCTTGCCGTGCAGCCGGGCGGCCTCGATGTTGGCGAACCGCCCGGGAAAGTCCGGCCGGTACTTCATCGTCTTGAACTGCGACTCCGAAAACGGGTTGTCATTGGACACGTGCGGGCGTGAATGGGACCTGGTGACCCCGAGGTCGGCGAGCAGCAACGCGACCGGCTTGGACGTCATCGACGACCCCCGATCGGCATGCAGGGTCAGCTGATCACGGCCGATGTTCTGCTCCCGGATGGTCTCGGCGATCAGGCGCTCGGCCAGCGTCTTCGACTCGCGGGAGGCGATCATCCACCCCACCACGTACCGGG
>NZ_JBHWUE010000098.1:0-35489 GCF_042738615.1 Rhodococcus sp. NPDC059968 | reverse complement strand
CTTGTCTTCCTGTGGTGACTTGTTCCACGCATACCTGGGCATCGTAATCCTCTCGGGAAAGGATTCGCTTCGATCAGTGGAATCCGCCCCCGGTCCAACGGCCGGTCCTGCCACTCGGTCATCTCGCCGACGACCTTGTCGGTGATGCGCGAGATGGTGTCCTTCGACACCGTCGCTCCGTAAATATCCTGGAAGTGGGCAGAGACCTCGCCGGTCGTTAAACCCTTTGCTGTCAAGGATAATACGATCTCGTCGATACCGGTCAGCCGACGTTGACGCTTCTTGACGATCTGCGGGGTGAACGAGGAATCAGTGTCCCTCGGGACATCGATTTCCACAGGGCCGATCTCGGTCAGCACCGTCTTCGTCCGGGTGCCGTTGCGTGAGTTCCCGCTCCCGCGGCCGACGGCGTCGTGTTTCTCGTAGCCAAGGTGCTCGGTCATCTCTGCGTCCAGCGCGGTTTCGAGGACGTTCTTGGTGAGCTGATTCAATAGCCCGTCCGGGCCCATCAAATCCACCCCCTGCTCCTTGGCCTGGGCCAGGAGTTGCTCGGCCAACTGCTTCTGATCCACCTCGGTCGCTGCCATGGGATCCAGTGTTTCGGTCATCATCGATCCTTCCCGCCAAGCAGCAGCTCGGCGTGTCGAACCAAGATCAGATCAACCGTTATTCAGACAGTCCCGCTACGCGTCCTGCGCCGACGCAAAAGCAGCCGGCGCCGCGCCGATCTACCAAGGCGAGCCCGGCTACTCGACCAAGCTCGACCGGGACAAGGACGGTATCGCCTGCGACAAGTGATGCGGCGGAACATCGTCGACGCCACGCCGTAGTCGACGGTGCGGGTCACAGGGGGCACAGGGTTTGCCGGGTTCGGTTCCAGAACGGAAACAGCTCGGGGCTGCCGGCGTCCGGGTGCTGCCGTTGCGCCTGCCCGACGAATTCGAGGACCGTCTTTCCGGTGGTGTGGGACAGGGCGCAGGCGTCCAGACTCAGCCTCGCCGACGCCACGAACCCGATCCGCTCGGCGTACGGGCCCAGGACCCCGGAATCGACGAACGGAGCGAGGCCTGTCCCCCACCGGTTGAAGGCGGACTGCAACCCGAAATCACAGGACTACCCGAAGAGTTCACTGCACGTCGTCGGCCGGCCGTGGACCATGACCGCGGTATCGGGCAGCGGGCGCGGCGGCTCGGGCGAATCCGGTCGCGACGCGACCACCCACACCACCAGCACCGCGGCACCGACGACCAGGCACACCAGCACCGCTCTCAGGACCTGCTTCATCGCTCACCCACCTCGTCACACACCTTCATTGCACCACTCCCGCCCTCCGGCCCGCTGACACACGGCTGGACGGCAACGAGAAGGACAGAACGCGAGCGCCGTCGTAACGCAGGAACTCGGCCAGGATCCAGGCCTGCAGGTCATCGTCGATACCGCCGTGCGAGAGCAACATCCGTGCCTCGTGCGCCACCTCCGCCCACGACAAATGCCGCAGCGCGACCTTGGCGAGCTTGCGGCGGTCGACCTCCACCGGCAACTCCCCGGCACTGGCGGGGACGTCGTTCGACAGGCTGACCACCACGTCGTACTTCTTCTTCCGTGCCACGTCGAGATAGTTCTCGAGCTGCTCCTTCTCGAGCTTGCCGTTGCCGGTCTTGACCTCGAGCAGGCCGGTCCACACCCTGGCGCCGCGGGAGACCTTCAGCACCGCGTCCGGGATCACCTTCGTCTCACCCCGCTCGTACGCCACCTCCACATAACCTTCGAAGACACCGACCGGGGCCCCCATCCGGGCGCACACCGCCCGTGCGAAGGGGCGCACCGCCTGCATGGTGGCGATCAAGGCTGAGGTAGCGCGCCGCTCCTGTTCCTCCCCGGTCCCGACCCCGATGACCGAGAACAACCGCGCCGGCTGCCAGGTGTCCTGTTCGGCGAGGGTGAATTCGACCGGCTTCGACTTTCTCGCCGGCCGCTTGGCGGTGCGGACACCCCGGCCTCTCGCCTTCGTCTGTGTCGCCGGTGCGGTGGGTGGGGTGGGCAGTTCGGGCACCAGTTGCGGGGCGTCGCCGGCGGACCCGTTCGGCGGTGCAGCGGGTTCGACACTGCCGGCTGAGTCATCGCCGGTGGTGGGTTCGAGATCCGGCTCGTCATCGATGTCGACACCGAAATCCGTGGCCAAACCCGCCAGCCCGGACTCCCAGCCCTGCCCGACCGCCCGGATCTTCCACTCAGCATTGCGGCGGTACACCTCGCCGAACACGAACGCCGACTCGGTCGTGGCATCGGCCGTGACGTACTCCGCCAACGTGTACCCGGCCCCGTCGACGACACGCAGAGCGAGCTTTCCGAGATCACCGAACCTGCCCTCGCCCACACTGCCGACCAAGGCCACGGTGTGCACGTCCTCCGGCACAGTGGACAGGTCGATCGCCTACCTGGGCGAGGACGCACCGACGCTGCTGCCGTTGCGGGCTGGGGATCTCCTCGTCGTGAACGCTTCCCGGGCGGCGGTGCGCGCGCATGTGACCTCGCCGATTGCGCTTGCCTACTACGTCGAGTCCGGGGTGAGGGTCCTGTCGTCGCCGAACCTGCACGCCAACGTGATCGCCACCAGCGGGCGGGCGGTCATCGGCTCCGCGAGTGCCTCCCACAGCTCGACGATCGCCGATGATGCCGTGGTCATCACCGACGATCCGGAGGTCGTTGCCGGCGTGCGGAAGTTTATCGACGGTATCGAGGAGATCACCGAGGTCGATCAGGTGTTTCTCGACAACGCCACCACTAAAGCGCACAGGTTCGTGCGAACGTGTGCACGGTGACGCCTGAAATCTCACAGGTCCGCGAGCAGGGTGGGATCGACGCGGTCGGCGAAGTAGGCCAGGACGCCCTCGGCGCTCATGCCGTAGGTGGTGGCAATCAGATTGGGATCGTGGCTGTTGGCCAAGGCCAGCAGTCGGGAGGCGCGCAGCGTGGAGATCGTGGTGTCGGCGGGGTCGAGGAGGTGGCTGAGGTAGGGCCGGGACGCCGGTGTCCGCCCGGATCGGGTTCGGCTGGTGACGATGACGTGGGGATTGTGGGTGCCGGATGTGCGGTGCTCGAGGCATCGGGTCAGTGCGGCCCAGGTCGCCGGGTCCAGCGGGATCGGTTGTGGGCGGCGGCCGAGCCGAACCGTGCGGTGCTGGTGATCGATGTCGGCGAGCTGCAGGTGACGCAGTTCGTGCTGTGAGGCACCGTGGATCAACGCCATCAGGCCGACGAGGGCCTCGTTCGGCGCCACCTCGGTTGATGTGCACCAGCGCGTGAACAGTTCGCGCTGTCGCGAGCGCGGCAGGGTCCGTCCATGGAATCCGCGGGGCGTGCGCACGCGCAGCTCGGCGGTGGGATCGATCAGGATGAGCTTGCTGCGGCGAGCGAAGCGGAAGAAGTGGCGAAGTCCGCCCAGGGGGCCGCCGGCCGGCGACACCTCGGCGAGGTAGTCCTCGATCACGGCCTTGTCGACCTGCGCCCAGTCCTCGATCCCGCGTCCGACGAGATGACATGACAGGTCCCGGACCTGGGCCAATCGCTTGTCGATGGTGGTGTCGGCGCGGGGCCGGGTCCCAGCGCGGCGGGCGCGGCCTCGTTCGTCGAGCATTGCGCGTTCGAACGCGGCGACGGCGGGCCGCAACGGTTCGGGCACGGCCTGCACGCGTCGCGCCCGGCGACCGGCCGCGAGCCGCTGCGACTGGTCGGTGGGCAGGGCAAGGCCGCGGGCGGTGAAGAAGTCCTCGAGCACCTTCGCGAGCGACCCGATCGAGCGGCCGGGGATGCGGGCCCGGTCGAGTAAGGTCTGCGGCATTGCCCGTGGCTCGGTGCGCAGCAGCGCCCCGAGCTGACTCACCAGACGTGTCGCCTGCGCCGGACAGTACCGACTCGACACATGGATGGTGAAGTCCCACAGCCAATTCGGCGGATCATCCAGTTCGGCGAGGAGGTGCTCGGCGCGGGTGTAGGGGCGTTGGGGGCAGCGTTGCCAGCAGCGGTTGCACAGCCTCGCCCCGCCGCCGCGGATCACGCGCCCGCATTCGGTGCATGCGGTGGCCGGCTTCGGCGCCGGCCCCGGTTGTGAGCACGGTCCGCACCAACCGGTGTGTTCGCGTAAGTAGCCGTCGCGGCCGCAACGCGGACAGCGTCGGCGGGCGGCGGCGAGGTCGTGACGGCGGCGGCACCGCAGGCACCGGCTCTCGCCCTTGCCGCGCACGGCGGCACCGCAGTCGTGGCAGGTGCGCGAACACGACCGGCATCGCCCGGTGTCCGGACTCAAGACCCGCTCGATCCCGCAGCGGGGACACGGCGACTTCGCCGCAGCGGCGACCGCGTTGCGCCAGCACCGGCAGCACAAATCGCGGCCCAGTCGGCCCCGCGGCCGACCGCAGCGGGTGCAGTCCCCGACCTTCTTCGTCACACCGGCGGCATCGACCGGCCGCCGACGCGCCGCGCCGCGGGCTCCGACGCTGTCGGCGCCGAGGGCTCGGCGGGGACCCGATCGGGCGTGGTGTCGAGGTCGAACAGGTCGTTCGGGGTGCAGTCGAGCGCAGTGCACAACGCCAGCAGCGTGCTGAGCTTGATCTGCGAGGGTTCCTTGGTGAACAACGCCGACACCGACGCCGACGACAGCTCGAGTCCGCCGCGTTCGGCGAGCAGACGGCGCAGCTGGGTGCCGGTCCATACTTCCCGTTGCGCCGCGGCCATCCGCAGTTTCCATCTAATGTGCATCATCATCTCCCTGCAGGAACGCGACGGTGTCGGACACCGCGCTGCGGTAGGCGTCCTCGATGAACGTCTCCGACGGACGGACGTACCGCATCGTCGATCCCACCGTCCAGTGCCCTAACATCTGTTGTATCGCAACGAGATCGACTCCTCGTTCGTAGTTGTGGGTGGCGCATGCCCGACGCAGCGCGTGCGGGCTGAACCGGTCCGCCGGCGGGCAGTGCTCGAGATCCTGCAGATACCGCAGACGGTTGCGGATCGTGCCCCGGGCCATCGCACCACCACTCCGATCGCAGAACAACACCGCCGATTCCGGCAACTTCGGTCGTACATCCTCGAGATACCACCGCACCACCAGATCGAGGTGGTCGAGCATCGGAACCCACCGCGGCCGCGGCCCGGAGGTGCGGGCACCCTTGCCGAACCGCACATGCAACTTCCCGAACGGGCCCTGCCCGAAGTAGACGTCCGCGATCTCGAGTTTGGACGCCTCATCGGAGCGCAACCCGGCGTGATACAAGGTCCGGAACAGCGCATAATCCCGGGCCGCTGGCGCGTACTTGCGAGCCGAGCCGATCCGTTCCTTGAGGAAGTCGAAGAAGACGGCCACCCGACTCACGCTCGGAGGTGGAAGCAGCCTCGGTGAATCGTCACCGACATGACGGCTCGCATTGAACTCGTCGATCGGGTTCGTCAACCGCACCCCGAACAACGCCTCGATCTCCCCGGCGCGGCGGGTGATCAGGAACCGGTGAAAACTGCTCAGCGCCTGCACATATCTGCGTCGAGTCGACGCCAGCAAGCCGTCCGCGGCCATCGCTCCGACCACTCGATCGACATCGTCGGCGGTGGCCTCCCACACCGGTTTGCCCAGCGCCGCCAGCATCCGCTCGAGCTCACCTGTCTCGTTCTCGATGGTCACCGCACTGAAGCCTCGGACCACCCGCGAGGTCACGAACGCCTCGACGCATTCGAGTTGAAAGGTCAGCGGATCGGTCGACGCGTGGGCGACCTCGACCGTCCTGCCCTGCACCACACGAAAGGTGTGACTCATGCCACACAGGTTAAGGCCACCTTGCTCGTCAAGGTGGTACCGACACGAACGGAATCCCACCTCGAAAACAGTGGACTCCCCAAACCGGACTGAATGACCAGCTCGCAGGCAATTTCCGAGAGAACGAACGTATGCCACTTCCAATCGAGTGGGAAATCGGCCGGGCGGTGCCAATCCCTGGAGTCACCGGCCGAATCCGCGACCCCGAAACCGATTTTCTGCCCGTCCCGGTCACCCGGATGTTCGTCAAGCATGCCGTCGACTACACACCCAGCCCCACCGAACAACACGTGATGGAACAGCCGCGTGCACAACAGCGGACCACCGCCGGGCCTGCGGTGAAGTACCAACTCGAATCGCTCCGCCTCGATAGACCCAGCGCTGTCCGGCGCGGCGACGTGATGGTCTTTGTCTCCGCCGACGACGAATGGATCTACGCGCCAGCTGTCGTGGTGTCCGATGCCGTTCGGATCCCGCGGTCGGGCGGCGCAGTGCTGTACTTCCTCCGCATCCGCGCGGACCTGCCCCCGCTTCCCCTCTCCGATGCCGCGGCGGCACTCGCCGACCTCGGGCATCCCAGCCCGCGACTGCAGACCGACCACTACGTCCGCTCCCCCGCCCTCCGCGCCGCACTACTGGCGCTGTGGAACCTGTGATGTGAACGCCTCCAGCGCTCGTAGAAAGTCTCGATCACCGGGATCTCCACCCTGTAACGCCATCGACCTGGCGCCGCGCGCGTAGGTCGCTCGTGTCGCGGTCGTCTGTCTGACCGCGGCACATGACTGTTGACTTCTGACCGGAGGCGAGCTCGGCTTGACGGGCTGTCAGAGCCGCGGCCGACGATGGATCTACCGTCGGGCGAGAATCCAGAACCGGTGCCGGGTAACCGAACCCAACGCCCGTCCGTCAGCACTTGGCCCCGGACGCTCAACCGTGCGGGTCTATCCGGCCTTGCGTCGTGGCCACTTCGTCGTATTCTTCGTACGAGTCAAACAGGTCCGGCCACCCGTCTCCCGTGCCAACGCCGCGGGGTCCAGCCGGCCACGAATCACAGAGAGCCGCACTCCGAGGTGCTCGATACCGGCAACCGCGAGCCACCCTGCACACGCTTCTTCCTCGCCCTCCGCCGATTTGTGGCACGCGAACATCGCAGCATCGACTGCCGCCTCATGACCGGGGCGTCCCGATGTGGAGGCAAGTTCGTCAAACCGCTCACGACCGAATATCCCTGGGGCGACATCGCGGCGCCACGGGCAGTCCGCGCAGGGGTACCGCCGGTGCGGCAACCCCGAAGGCCGCTCGCAAGAAGCAACGGCTGGCGCCGGTGATGCCTTCTCGGTGGGGATCATGGAGACCATTCTCGCGGACCGAAACCGCCGCGGTGTGGGCCGAGCTCCGATCTGGCGCCGAAAATGCAGCGGCCCGGCCGCTCTCGTGGACCTCGGTCGATTAACGCCTCGGCTGTCGCGGCCTCTCAGTCGTCGACCACATCGTGGGGTTGATCGGCGATGCTCCACCGGCGACCGTGTCGGTAGCGGGGCCTGGATCTCCTGCTCTCTCGCAGACAGATCCGGGTCTCGGTCAGCGGATCAGGCCATCCTCTTCTTGTATGCCTCCTGCGAAGGGCGTCGGCTGTGTGTGGCCGTAGCGCCGGGAGCGGTCTGCAGATCGTCGTTCTTTGCATTCACCCGGTGGGTCATGCTGATCTTCGTGGCGCGACCGAGGGTCAGCCTGGGCCGAAGAACGTGAGGATGCCGTTGCTGCGACCACCGCGCGTTCCTTCTGCGTGTAGCTGACAGCGATCGAGTTGCGAGAGCACGAAAGTGATTGGTCTGCAGAAACGTTCGTGGACGTGGCCTTGAACTGCAGAAGCCACTCGGCCTACAGACACGGTCAGCTGTCGGCTGGTTCACCATTCTCGCCTGGGTTCCCGATACGCGATGAACCGTTTGTGAGCGCCCAAGAAATCGTGTGTGGCGTACGACACACTCTTGGGATCGGCGGTTTCGGCATCATACGATCTGGATTGCACCGGCTGACCCGATGTGCAGGCCGCTGGTGTCGCAACCCCGTGAGTTGAATCCTGTTCAGCCAGTACGGTTCGCGCTGCTTGACCGATCCTCGACTGCCGGTGTCGCGGCCCCGCCGTCCGCCAGCTCCGGCGGGGTTCCGCGTGGTTCGACCTCGAAGCTGCTCGCTTCGGCCACGGTGCGACGCGGTGACGCCAACGAGCCCATCCGCATCCGACGCGTGAACTCTGGCAACCTCCACTGTCTTGCGAAGCTACAGCCTCACGGTGATCGGCGGGTGCGGACCATGGGTTCTTCGTCATCGAATTTCATTGCAGTAGAAGTGTTTTAAATCGTTCTCACCGCGACTACCTCAGCGCACACTTGGTCGATCATATATAACCGGCGACCAGACGGACACGTAAATCTTCATTCGCGCGACCCCTAACCAGCCCGACCTCCGTCTGCAAGGGCTAGGGTCGTCGCCCCGACTGCAGTTTGCTCACGAAGGCCCGGCAATTGCCTCAGTCCCCGACAGTCTCTTGCTTTGGTCGCACACGTGGTCCATCCATTTGCACGTTCATAACGAAGCGGGAAGTGTCGGATCCGTATTGAACCTCCCTCAACCACACCAGATTGGCTTACTCACGACGTTGCGCATCCACCCCGCACCTTTGGGTGATGCACGGTGCATCACCTGACGTTCGGGTGATGCACCGTGCATCACCCGAAGGCAGTTCTGAGGTAGTCGCGAAGGTGCCCGTGCAGTAGGCGTGGACCTCTGCATCGAGCCGTTCCCGTACACCGCCGAGAAACTCGATACGTTTGTGGAATGCATGCCGACGCTACTTGCCTCCGTAAGATCGTTTGGCGTTCGCTCGACACCCTGTCAATCCAGCGATCTGGCGAGGAAGGCGGGCCGCCTTTCCTGCCCGACACCATTCTCCAAAACCTCGGTTGCTTGCCCGGATCCGGTTCACCTCACCCCGAAGCAGTTCTGCACCCAGCATCGAGTGCCGCGGATGGCGCAGGCCGGTCGGGCACCGCCCCCGCTCCATCGGCCTCATTTCCGACGGCGGCGGCCCGCACAGGTAGTGGATCACTGACGGCCGCTCCAACAGGACTCGGGCATTTCCCACGAATTCCAAACCATGCAGCCAACGTCCGTACCCGGCCGGCTCGCTCGCTCGCTCGGAGCACCATAACGATGACACGGGCCGCCTCCGGTTCTAGGGAAGACGGTGAGCATTCTTCGCCGCCCATTGCGGCGAGGCACGAGCGACGTTGACTGAAACTAATCCAGCTACAGAGCATCCGGCCTCGCAGCGCTGATCGAGCCGAAAGTCGACCGTCGATCAATGGGATGTCCAGGCTTGGAGCACAAGGAAGGCGCGACCGCATGCTGAGGCGTATCCAACCGACGACGCGTGTTCAGTGACCTCATGGTCCCTGCTCCGTCGAAACGGTCGTCACCGCCCTTCGCGAAATCAACGGCAACTCACCAATCCATCGCATCGGAGTCGCAACACCACGACGCCCTGAGGATGGACCCAACTTCGGTGATGCACCGTGCATCACCGAACGCGTACACCACCCCGGCCCGGGCCAGGTCAATCTCGCCGGATCGACGCGAGGTCCACACCCACCCGTGATGCACGGTGC
The DNA here is from genome assembly GCF_042738615.1 of Rhodococcus sp. NPDC059968. Lineage (NCBI taxonomy): Bacteria > Bacillati > Actinomycetota > Actinomycetes > Mycobacteriales > Nocardiaceae > Rhodococcus > Rhodococcus sp. NPDC059968. Next base: position 26,009 of record NZ_JBHWUE010000098.1, on the reverse strand, counting down.
ATCACGGCAGTGGAGTCGCGATCAGGCCAGCTCATCGCCTGCTTGACCGATACGCTCGTCAGTTTGTTGTCGATGCCCTCGGTGAGGCACGGTGCATCACCGAGGAGTGACACAACCGGTTCCAAGCCGCAAATGGCAGTGACGGCGGTAGGTCTCGGCACCGGGCGAGGTGGGCAGGGCAGGGCAGGGCACCCCACCGATGATGCACGGTGCATCATCGCAGTGGAGTCGCGGTCACGCTGGCTCGTCGCCTGCCCGACCGACGCGCGCCAGTTCGTTGTCGGTGCTTCGGTGATGCACGGTGCATCACCTGATCTCCGGGTGATGCACCGTGCATCATCATCTATTCCCCACTGGGACCAAGACCGGTGCAACAACATTCGCTGTGGCGCGCAATTCGTCGCCGAGAAGGGGTCAGCGTCACTATCTTCGGCCTCCAGCAGACCGAAATGCTGAACTGACCAAAAGATGCAACTCTTCGAGATCTGGATGTTGACGAAGTTTCGCGAGTAGTGGCGCGGGGAACGAATCCAGGACTGCCCAACCGGCTTTGACGACGCGATCATGTCTACGTATCGCCCCTAACCGCACCGCCTCAGCCACTGTTGCGTATCGTTCCGTCAGCTAGCGGCGCTCCTGCCCGCAGCGATAGTCGGCCGGTCACCGACAATCACGACAACTTCCTGTGCCGCCAGATTGCATGTGTCGTAATTTGCCGTCGGTCGGGGGTGAACGCATTCTTGTCCGCGTGAGCTCCCCGTCTCTTGACTGGATAATTCGGCGGACGACTGAATCGTGAGGTATCGAACTCGTGTCTTGCGAATATGACTGGGTCGCCAGTGATCATCTCGCAAATACTCGTTGGCCCGGCCCAGGCCAACGAGGACCCGACGAGCCCAACCATCCTGACGGCATTGCTTGCTCTGCGTGAAGTGCAATCCGCATCTCTGGCGTTGGGGGGCTCAACAGTATCGGGCACGAGATCGCGCATTGTTCGCTCGTCCAAATATTGGCCGTCCCGGTACAAGCCACGATCGCATAGACCTGAAAGTCAAGATGGTCGAGAAACGAACCCGCGCCGATCATCATGACCATGAGATGGAAGCGGCTGACATGGTTGGAAAGGCTGGCAAAGAATCTCGGTGAGTTGCGGCGTTCATCGTGCGCATTTCCACTACTTCGTCCCAAGCGGGTCTGTGTAGCGCGTCGGCAGAAGGCCAATTGGGGTGTCGGTGTCACCCAACTGATTGAAGGTCGTCGAGGAGAGGTGACTCTTTTCGATGGCGTCACAGAATTCAACTCCTGCGAAGAACCCTTGGCAGTCGGGCTGTGATTCGTGCCGGCGATTCCACGTCTCGCTCAAATTGCTCTCTCCCTGCTTCGCTCGCACGCCGATAACGGATGGGCCGGAAGTCCTGCAAAGAGGTCGGATCTGCGGATATGGCGAGGTCAGAGATTCGTCTATGGGGAGGGTCGGTGACATCCGTGGTGGGAAAGTGTTGTGAGCGGCTCCCGATCTCTTGTTGTCGCGAAGCGGTTTAATTGTACGTAAATCGCTGTACCATACAGATTTTGATTCATCACGTGACGTTTCTTGGGTGGTGTGATTGCCTACGACCGCACCGCAAGATTTGATCAGATATTTCTTCAGTAGGCAGGGTAGCGATCGCATACGATTCGGAGCCAGATTCACGCCTGGAGGAGGGTCCGACGCATCATTTTCGAGTTTTATTTAACTCGGCGTGTCGCTGCGCGGTTTAGTTAAACCCAAAGAGCAGGATTTAAGGCATGACAACTCGGAAAAGTCGGGGCGGGCGCCCAGCCCGCGACGTCGCCGTTCGCCATATCGGGGTTGAGTTCCCCGCGGAGATCGCCGACCGGATTCTCGCACCGGTTGACGATGGTCGTGTCAAGACAATCACCGATCGAATGATCGCGCTGATTCAGCTGGCACTCGAGAACGAGCCAGCGATTCCGGCGCAAGCCAGACAGGAAGAGTTGCCAATGACGGGCTGAACAAAGCCCAGAAAAGGCGAAACCCCCCTTCGCTCGCCAGCTCCGGGGGTTCCGCTCGTCGTACAAACCGCCACGCAAGGGAGGAGGTCTGCCTTCTATGAGTATAGGACGCGCGATTCGTCGTGCGCACGCGACACGACGTGATATTGGTGTCCGCAACGTCTCATCTCAGCGCCAACGTGACAATTCCGTGAGCGCAGACCTTATGTCGCCGGCTCTTCCGGCGTATACGCATGCCGTGAGGGGGTGTCGATTCCACTAGCGAAAACGTCGGTGGGTCCCACCGTTTCCGGATGAGACCCACCGCCCATATTTGGCCGTTCCAACACGACCGCTCCTGTGATTGGCAGTCCCGCGAGCAGTCGTGTCGATACCGTGCGCTCTTGTCAGGGTAAGCCATGTCCTGCTGGTGATGCCAGCGACTCACGGCAACAACCTGGTTAAGGGCGCGTGAAAGGCGCGTCATGCACCCCAATTCTGCGGCTCATGCGGCCGCATTTTCCGTCGATTCTGTCCAGATCACCCCCGTTGGCGAGGCTTCTACGACCAACGACACCGAATGGGACGCCCTCGTCTCGGCCGCTGTCGAACGGGTCAATCAAGTCGAGCAACTCAATGCGGAGAGTGAGCAGCGGGGCCGGTCCTGGTCGTTACCCGTCGATCCCGGCCGACAAGCCTCAACACCAGCATGGACCGGGCGTTCTGCCTGGCAGCTCCAGGTCCGCAATGTGTTGAACTCTCCTACTGGGCGTGACGTTTGCCGGCGATGCAAGGTCAGCACAGAGTTCGTCTTCGCTGTGGCCGTGACTATGGCCTCGTTCGCAGAGCGGTCAACGGGCCGGCGCGTATGCGCCGCACGGGATACGATCGCCCACCGCAGCGGAGTCAGCGTGTCAGTTGTGAAACGCGCCAGAAGGGCACTTCAGACGCTTTCTGTCGCACGCGAAATGGTACGAGGGAGGTACCTGAGAGCTGACGAATCGTTTGCTGCTGAATCTCATCACGGGCGGATTCAACGTCGTGCGGCGTCAGTTTGGGCGCTGACGTCGCCGAAATCCCTGGTCATCGCCGCTGGGCGCGCGGTGAAGAAGCTCTCCAAGAAGGTCCGACGCTCACCCAATGCGACTCGCTCAACTTATCCCCAATTGCACGCTCGTGGCCCCCTATCCCCTTCTAGGGGATTTAAGTTGTTATCTCTTGTTAGAGATCTATCACCAAAACGCGCGCGAGCGCGCGCGGGCGAGCAATCGAAGAATCCACAGCCCCCGACACAACAACCTCGACCGATAGCCCTGCAGCGCACGGCCGCTGAGCTGCTCTTTCACGCACCAGCATTCGAATCGGCTGGGCACATCGGGGCAATCTGCGAGGTCCTTGCGAGTGCTGGCATTGACGGGAGTCGCTGGCGCGGGCGTGACATCGCCACTGAGCTCACGCGCGATACCCAACAGCGGGGCTGGATTTGGCCGCAACATATAGACAGGCCTCTTGGATACCTCCGGTGGCGGTTGACTCAGATCGATTGGACCCGCCCCTCGCCATCTGAGATGGCCCAAAAAGCGGCCCAGGAAGCCCGTCAGCGCATTGTCGACCGCGACGCGCGTCTCAGTCGCCGCGATCGTGTCATGGCGACTCCTGGGCACCGTGAGCGGTGCAAGCAAGCCCTTGCGTCGAAGCTGCTTGAGCGCCAAAAGGCTGATGAACATCTCTGAACACTGACGATCGACTGAGGCAGAGAACCATAGCTTCTGCAGAGCAGCCATTCGCGTGGCGATCGAGGGCGCGGGTACAAGCGTGGTGTTAAGCGATGGCTCCGGGAGTCATGCCCCGCAGCGAATAACGATCGCTGCGGCCGAGCCTGATCTGCATTCCAGGTGCCGGGCCTACTCCTGCGATGCGGGTCTGGCGGGACGGCGTATCCAGTCGCCGGGTCGGTGTCCGTTCTTTGCCCGGTCTAGTTGCGTCCATCGCCCATCGCCCATCGCCCATCTCACCGCTCCACGTGGTGCCCACTCCGCGGACGGGGGAACAGGTTGAGCGTGTTCCTGCGCTGTTGACGCCGCGTTCGTGTTCCTGCGCTGTTGACGCCGCGTTCGTGTTCCTCCGTCGCTCGACCCAAAGGCCCGCACCAGGTCGCGGGCATCGCTCTTGGATGAAAGTGAGCAATCGCGGGAAGCCACATGCTGACTACGGACTCCCTTCGGTTGGATGGGATACGTCGTGGCCAAGGGATCTCTTGTGCGGCAGTAGAGATCCGGTCGTGCCGAGTGTTGAGCGTCCCTGTGTATGACGACCATGGCGCCACCAACCGTCACCCGTGATGCAGATGGGCTCCGGCCAGAGAGCCGATCGTCTGCATCGTCATCGTGCCGAGGAACGAGAACAGCCGTGATGAGCACTGCCGGATCGGGCGGACACCACCGCGCGGTGTCGTCGGCGACTTCGTCGGCATCCAGGGTGACGGCGTGCCGCGAGAAGCGCTGCTACCAACACGAACTGGCCCCTGGTGCGATTGGATGTAGTCGTCGACACTGGTCCCACCATGAGCGGAGTCATCGGCTGTGATCGTCATACGCCGGCCCGAGGAGGCCGACACCTTTCTCGACGCCGGCACCATGCGATGCCCGCAGTGCCGGGGCACGGTGGCCAGGTGGGGACACGGGCGTGCCCGCACGGTCCGCTCGGTGGGCGAGACGACCCTGACCGTGCGCCCACAACGGGTGCGCTGCCGCGACTGCGGCGCCACGCACATCCTGCTGCCCACCGCCCTGCAGGTACGCCGGGCCGACACCACCGAGGTGATCGGGAATGCGTTGGCCTACAAGGCGAAAGGGCTAGGGTTCCGGAGGATCGCCGAGCGGATGGGCCGCCCGGGTTCGACCGTGCGCCGCTGGCTACGCCGCGCTACCGCTGAGCATGTGCAGTGGCTCCATCGCCGGGGTACCGAGCGGCTGGTCCTCGTCGCCCGCGAGGCGTTCGGCACCATTCGGTTCGTTGGGAATCCGCTCGGGGACGCGCTGTGCGTCCTGGCGGCGGCCGCGGTCGAGGATCGTCGCCGCTTCGGGTTCCCCGATCCGCCGTGGGACCTGATCGGGATCTACGCACAGGGACGTCTGCTGTCCCCACCACGCAGCGGCTGACAGAACCGTCCGGTCCGGGTTTGCCGTGCCCGGGTGCGTCTGTCATCGTGCCGATCGTCGGCGTTCGCAATGACGCACAGCAGTCACCGTGCCGACGAGCCCGTCAGCCTGCCGACGAACGGCGACACCTGCGTCTGCAAATTCCGTGACGCCATCGTCTGCACTCTCAGCGACGGCCAACACCCGAGAGTCTTTGTGCGGACTAGCGGTCTTGCAATCTGGTAAGAGCGACTTGGCCACAGTGCCCTCGGATTCGTTCCGGACTTAAGGCAAGCGGAGGATTGGCGTCGAGGACGAACTGAAATGAGATGAAGCAACACAGAATGAGTCAGATTCAAACGCGGCTGCCCCACTGTCTTGTCAGGCATTTCACTGGTGCGGCCTTGGTGGGTTGGTTTGTGAGCCATCAATTTCGGACTGGCACACCTGGGCGCCGCACGCGATCGGTGCGGGATCTGTGGGGCGATGGGATCCGGCAATCGGATCTCAGGCGATCGTTCGCGCATATGTGAGATACGACGCCCTCTCCGCAAAGATGGGGAACCGTAGCCGAACTCACGCCCCCGTTACCTTATTCACGGTCCTTCACAGAAGGGCTACGGTCGCCAGACCCGGTATGACTCCTTGCCCCTGTCTCTCGCATGATCCGGGGGGTGGTGTCGCCGGGTGTGGTGGCGTCGACGGACCGCTTATAGGGACACGGCCAACCGAAATTGTGTAGGTCTCTTTGTAACGTGGGTGCCGGGCGTCGATGCCGGAACGGCGACCGGCCGACCGAGACACAAGGGACGACCCCTGAATGGACTCGAACTATGCAGTGTACTGCGGAATCGACGTCGGCAAAGGCGAACACCACGCCGTCGGACTGACCGCCGCCGGAAAGAAGATCTACGACAAGGCCCTGCCGAACGACGAAACGAAGCTGCGGGCGGTCCTCGACCGCCTGGCCAGCCACGGATCGGTGCTGGTGGTCGTCGACCAACCCAATACGATCGGCGCCCTGCCCGTCACCGTGGCCCGCGTAGGCGGCCACGACGTCGGATACCTGCCCGGACTGGCGATGCGCCGCATCGCCGACCTGTACCCCGGACAGGCGAAAACAGACGCCCGAGACGCCTTCATCATCGCCGATACCGCCCGCACCATGCCGCACACCCTGCGCCGCGTCGACACCGGCGACGAGGCCCTCGCCGAACTCGAGGTCCTCGTCGGATTCGACGACGACCTCGCCGGCGAGGCCACCCGGGTCAGCAACCGCATCCGCGGCCTGCTCACCTCCATCCACCCCGCCCTCGAGCGGGTCCTCGGCCCCCGCATCGCCCATCCGGCGGTGCTCGAGATCCTCTCCCGCTGCGGCGGGCCGACCGGAATCCGGCAGGCCGGCAAGCGCAAGCTCACCGCGATCGCGGTCAAGCACGCACCCCGCATGGGCGCCCGGTTGGCCACCGACATCCTTGCCGCCCTCGACGAGCAGACCGTGGTGGTGCCCGGCACCACGGCCGCCGAAACCGTTCTCCCCAAACTCGCGGATTCACTGAAAGAGACCCTGTTACAACGCAAAGCGGTCGCCGCGGACGTGGAGAGGGCCCTCGATGACCACCCTCTTACCCGGGTCCTGACCTCGATGCCCGGCATCGGCGTCAGGACGGCAGCTCGGATCCTGATCGAGGTCGGCGACGGCTCCGCCTTCGCCTCCGCCGCGCACCTGGCAGCCTATGCCTGCATCGCACCGGTCACCCGTAAATCGGGCTCCTCCATCCGTGGCGAGCACCCGGCCCGCTCCGGCAACAAGAAACTCAAACGCGCCCTGTTCCTGTCCGCCTTCGCCGCCCTCCACGACCCCACCAGTCGCGCCTACTACGACAAAAAACGGGACGAGAAGAAGAAACACAACGCGGCCCTGATCTGCCTCGCCCGACGCCGCTGCGACGTCCTCTACGCCATGCTCAAGAACAAGGAACTCTACCGGAATCCAACCCCCTCAGCGGCTTGACGAAAACCATAGGGACACCCCCCCGGACGTTTCGCGGCGGCATCGAGACGCAGTGGCTGGCACTCCCGCTCCATAACTTTCAACCGGTGAGTGAATGCATAAGCCCACCAGGACCCTGCGGAATCGTGAGGGAAGTCAGCAGCCTCAATCACGTTCGATGGCCACCAGGCGCTTCTGGACTAGCGGTTGACGGCGCTTGGGTGCGCTGCGGCCGGGCGAAGCCGCGGGACCTCACGTCAGTCCTCGGATCCATGTTCTGAAGTTGTTGAGCTGACCCGCATAGGGGTGATGCACCGTGCATCACCCCTATGGTTTGACCAGACGAGGCGGAGCCGATCAAGAGGTCGACCGAATGCTGGCTGAAGCGATCGTTTAATCCCCCGTCGGGTTGATCGGGCAGGAAGGCTGGCCCGCGGGCAGGAGCGCTCCGCCACTCGATGAGCCACGAGGCGTATGCACGCGGTAGTGAGGTTGCCCCGCCTCTTGGGTGACGATAGGAAGGTGGAGCGCCGCCTCATAGTGGTTGGGCTCAAGTCGGGCATTCGGCGCAGAAACGAATCCGACGGGCACACCGGATCCGCAACCTGATTGCCGATATTCTTGACCGAGGCCGGGCGAGAAGGTGCACTGAAGGTTGCAAAGGCCGCCCCGGCCAGATGGACAGTGTCCGTGAGCCATTAGAGCGAGCTCCCTTGGGTGATGCACCGTGCATCACCCAAGCTTCGATCGAGCGACGCTCCCGTGAGCACTCGCTAGTCAACGTGAAGTCCCATATGAGGTGACCTACGACGGTATCTCTCGTTTTCGTGAGTAAGTCGCTACACGCCCACTGTCTCCGGTGCCGTCCAGGTTCGATTGCGCTGCTGGCGAGAACGACCTCACCAAGGAGAATCAATTCAGTGGAGTCGGGGAAGCGTCAAGATGTTGGAGCAACACCGATGCGGCGGGGCGGGGAATGACACGCCGATCGCAGGAGTGAAGCCGACATACGCGCGGGGCCATCCACCGCATCTCAGCGAGGACCCAGTTAGCTAGCCATCAGAAGGACGCTAGCCCCAACCGGTCCCGGTCCTCAGCGGAGGTTTCCCACGAGGCGTACCCAAGCGCAATCCCCCTCGACGCTGTCACCGGCCCCGCACGAGCGTGCAGAGTGCCTTGCTGTGGCGAACACACACGGGCCGCCATGAGAGGTCGGCAGTGAAACGCCTCGCCCGAGCGCCGAGACTCTGCGCCGTCCTAGCCACCCGCGGCTTGCAACCTGATGTGCCGCCAATGCGGTGATGCACGGTGCATCACCGAAGGCATCGACAGCGAATGGGCTCGGCCTCGCTTATCAGTCGCGTAGACGACGAGTCGGCCAGATCGCGAGTCCTCCGCGGTGATGCACCGTGCATCACCGCGGAGGACAGATGGTGGTGATGCACCGTGCATCACCGCGGAGGAGTGAAACCCCGCTTTGCCTGGGCGGCGCTGCGGTCGACCGCCACCTCCGTCTCACGGTGTCGACTTGGTCAAGCCCCAGGACGTGGTGTACGAGGTTGTCGCGTGACTCCTCGTGGGGTGGTTATGTGGTCAGCGTTGCGTGGGCCCTCCTGTTCGGGTTCCGTAGGGGCCGTGTTGTCGCAGTGGGGGCGGGTGAGGCCGTCGAGGCCCCATCGCCGGCAATGTGCGGTACCCCGCTCGCCCGGATGCCGAGGCACTGCCGTCACAGGTACCCCGCGGCTTGCAACCTGATTGTGCCGCCAATGCGGTGATGCACGGTGCATCACCGAAGGCATCCACAGCGAACCGGGTTCGGCCGCATTAATCGGTCAAGTAGTCGACGAACCAGCCTGATCGCGACTGGTCTGGTGGTGATGCACGGTGCATCACCGGCGTGGTGTGGCACCTGCCTTGCTCCTGGGTGTGGATTTGGCGCGGTTTGGGATGCGTTATGCCGTCGATGATGCACGGTGCATCACCGCATAGGCGACACGCCGCCGGAGATATCAAAGGAGGCAGATCGTTCCCAGTACGCTCCATCTAAATACATGCAAAGCATGCACTGAGAATGGAGGATGATGAACGCCGGAGTGACATCCGAAATGGTGGCTGCCAGTCCATCGACCGGTCCGGCCGCGACCAAGCGAAAGCCAGCCGCGCGCAAGCCGGCAGGCAGGAAGACCGCGAGTCGGTTCCGAAAGTTCGCCGGCGGCGAAGAGAGTGAGGAACTCGCGGCCGCTGCCTCCGGTGATGTAACTACTACGCAGGCGAACGGTGATGCAAACTCGGGCGGCATCACCGCCGCGCTAGTCGGACTGGCTGCAGCCGACGGTCAGACCGTTGTGCAGGTTCCAGTTCTCCAGACTGCCCCTCACCCGTTCAATGACCCGGACAGGTCCAAGCCCCAGACTGGCGACCCGAAGTGGGATGAGCTGGTTAATGGGGCCAGGGCAAACGGCATCAAGGTTCCCGCGCTGCTGGTAACGCGCGAGGGATTCCTCACGGAGCGGCCTGACCTCGCTCACGCTATTGGCGACGATGCCGAGTATGTGGTCATTTATGGGCACCGTCGTCGTGCGGCCGCTATCGCAGCCGGCTTGGCAACGATTCCGGCGGTAATTGATGACGCCGTGATGGATGATCACGGCGACCTCGATGCCATGACGCTGGAGAATCTTGGGCGTCAGGACCTTTCGGAGCTCGCTGAGGCTCAGATGTTCGCTCGGTATTCCGAGTTGGGGTTGTCTCAGCGTGCGATCGCAGAGAAGCTCGGTGTCGACCAGGCAACGGTGTCCAGGCGGCTGTCGTTGTTACTTCTTGCCCCCGAGATTCAGACCGCGATTGCTGAGGATGCGATTCGTGGCGCCGAGGGTGCGGCGTTGGCGGGGGCGCTCCCCTACGGTCCTGCTCGAAGCTGGCAGAAGAAGGCGGACCCGACTCAGGGCACGGATGCCCGTCGTGCTGAGCAGCTCGCGGCGTTCGCGCTGATTTCTGATCGCGGAATGAGCCCGACGCGTGCCGCTGAACGTGTGTTGACCGAGCGGAAGTCGCGGGAGCAGGCGTTGGCTGCGGGTCTTGAGATTGTGGATCCCCGCGAGCGGTTCGGTGATGGTTTCCACGAGCATCGACTGTTCGAGGTCTCCGATGTCGATCTTGCGAGTGCAAACCTCGTCGGTGCGATCGATTCCGGTCAGGGAACGCTCGTCTTCTATGCGATCGACATGCCCACAGACGAGACCGAGGATGCCAGCGAATCGGCCGCGAAATTAGAAGCGGAAGCACGGACGGCGGCACAGAAGGCTCGTCGCGAGGCGGGCAAGAAGCTTGTGGCCTCTGTTCCTCCGCGGGAAAAGTTGGTGACCTACTTCATCGACCAGTACGCCTACGGTGTTTCCGCGTTGGCGACGAGCGCGGAGGGGTGGCGCCTGGCGCAGGCGTATATGCGGCTGGAAGGTCTGGACGCGGGCGAGTTCAGGATGAGCGCCCAGAACGGCGACGAGAAGCGCCGCAGTGAGATTGCCTGGGCCTGCGCGGTCGCTGGTTACGAACTTGCGGCAGCGAATGACTCTCGGGAGTGGGGGGCTTCGGACCTCACGTACTTGGAGTTGTTGTCCGAGCGCGCTGGGTACCGGCCGACCGCATGGGAGGAAGCTCGAATCGATGCTGCGCGCCGCGAGTTGCGTGACGCCGGTTGATCGGTGATGCACGGTGCATCACCGACTTCATATCTCGTTCCGTCGGGTGATGCACGGTGCATCACCGAGGTTCGTTACTCGTTCGGCCGGGTGATGCACGGTGCATCAACCAAAAAGGCGACATCAATCCAGTTCAAGACATTCAACCGCAAGGAGTTCCCGTGGCTACCTACGCAGTAGCAACCCTGTCCGGCAGTGCCGGCAAAACCACAACGGTCACCTCGACGGCCACATTGCTCGCTCAGGACGGATACCGCGTCCGGGTTCTCGACATGGACAGTCAGGCAAACGCGAGCACGTGGCTCGGGTATCCGGAAGCATCCGGTAAGACCGCCGCCGACGTGCTGCGGCGCAACGCTTCTATCAAAGAAGTCGAGCGTCCAGCACGGGTGTTGCGGGGATACGACGAAGGCGACCAGCCCGTATATGAAGAGATCCCCAACCTGACAATCGTGCCCGCCGCACGCGACACACTCGACAAGTTGATCGTGGAGTTGCCTGCGGTGACGGGTGGTGTACTTCACTTGCGTGACGCCCTGGAGGAGGCGGATCCTGTCGACGTTACCTTGATTGACTCCCCCGGCTCCCTGAATGTTCTGGTTATCGCCGGCATTCTCGCGACAACCGTCGATGAGGAGGGGCCTTACGGTTCGTGGGGTTTGATCACGTGCACGAAGCCCTCCGGCAAGGAGAACGAAGGCATCCCGGCGTTGGAGCAGGAATTGCGGAAGATCAAGCGGACTTACCGCGTCGATGTTCCGCTGCTGTCTATCGTCCCCTGCGCGGTGCCGCCGATCGGTGACGTCTACCGTGAGCAGATGGATGATCTGCTGAGCGAGTATGCGGACAGGGTTACGCCGCCGATCCGTCGTGCGAGCATCGTGGATGAGGCTTACACGAACTATGTTCCGGTGCCGATTTACGGTTACAGGGCAAAGACGGTCACCAGCGACTACCGAGCTGCGCTGACTCATATGCAGAAGCTGGGGCTGTTCGGACAACGGGCAGTGGTCGCGTAGGGGCTGGAGGCCACCTGTGGTGAACGATGTTGGGCGGCATATGCGGCCTTCGCGTGGGACGAGCACAGTCAATGTGCCCCATGATCTGCACGCGCTCGCCCGGGCCGCCGTACGCCTGGTGCGTCGCAAGACCGGGCGGCCGTACTCGCTTATGCAGTTCACACAGGAGGCGTTCGCGGCGCAGCTGAGAGTGATTGCGGAGACCTACAACGATGGTCGCGCGATCGAGCCAGACGCTGAGCCGCTGGAGCCCGGTAAGGCGGTGTGACGCAGGGCGGCGGCATGGAGAGCTCAAGGGCAGGCTGAAGGGTGTCACAGGGGTCGGTGTAATCGCCGCGGAGGTGAGTTCTCTGCTGGATCGTTATGGGCGAGTCGGGGCTACCGAGCGAGTCGCGTGTCGCGCGGTGGGTAGGGAGCCAAGTCGGTGTGGTCGGCGTGCGGTTCCGTCGTCACGTCGATGCAGGTGGGCTGTCCGTTTCGAGTTGATCGAGTCGTCGGTCAATTGTGTGATGGACGACGGAAGCGGCGCCACAGTCCACGGCATGCGTAGGCGGTTGCAGCACTGCCGCCGAACATCAGAATGATCAGAAAAGAGATCCCCGTAGCCGTCGTGGTGCCGTGGCCACTGACTCAATTCCAGCCCATCGAGAGACCGGGCACTAGTGCTGCGAGTCCGAACATGAGTAGCACGACGAGACCCACGATCGTGTCTCGGGAGAACCTTGTTTCGGCCACCGCGTCACCATATCGGGGCAGGGGTCCGCAGCGCCGACCTTCTCCCGGGGCGTCCTGCCGGCGATATGGTCCGACGGGCTTGGGACACCACCGCCACTACGTTGAGGTGGCGAGGGTCAGGGGGCGCCGCGCACAGGGTCCGCTCCCCACGGTCGCACGACTGGACGCCCCTCCCCTCCCCCGGTTCCCCTCGCCCCGTTCCGGTCGTCGACTCGCGCGTGTTCAGGCGCTGTTGTCGGTCTCAGTCTGGTCTGACATCCAGATACAGGCGGAGCGCGTGTTCGACCAGCGCGCTTCGGCTACCCGCGGACCACTCTTCAGCGAGAGCATCGAGTGTTGCGGTATCGGAGGCGATGATCCCGGCAAGAGGAACGCGAGCCTGAATCTCGCTGTGTCGTCGGCGGCGCGGTTGCGCACCGGCTTCACGCCGCTTGAATAGTCCGGCGCTTGCGTGAGGTTCTGAGGTGCTCCAGTGGTGTTGAAGTTCGCCGGCATGCGTTTCAACGGCATCGAGAACCACTTGCCCGTATGGACGCGCCGTTGCGCGGTCACGTTGTCTTTCCTCGAGCGTGAGTTGGCGTAGTGCTGTGTACACCGCCGGGGGTAGATAGACCTCAGGAGGGGCGGTCCGGATCGGCGCAAGGCTGCTGTCGCTGCGTGGTTTGGGCTTCCGGCGGGGCGCGACGACCGCCTTCGAAGCCTCAGACTGCGGGTGGGGGGCTTCAGGTTCAGCGTTCCCCACTTCCGGTGACGCGTCGTCCGAGTCGGGAGGATCGGGCGACACTACGGGTGACGGTTCCGGTACCGTCTGAACTGCCTCACCTTCTGGGTCGTCCGGTGAGGGCGGGGATTGCGGGGCAGGCGTCTCGTCGACCGTTTCGGCGACAATGCTCAGCGTGGGGAGCAAGTCGTCGAGATCGCCAAGAGCTCCGGGATCGAATGCGGCCTTCCGGCGTCGTGCACTCACGCCACTCCCCCGGAAACTTCGTCCTTCTCCGCCGACGCCAACCGGCTGAGAACTTCTCGGGTAAGGGATTGGTAGTCACTCGCAAGACCGGATGGGTCTCGGGACCACAATCGCTCACCGAGGCGCTTCTTGTCGCGCAGCCGCTGGATCCGATTTTTCAGCTGATCCTCCGCGGCGGTGACCAGTTCTGCGGGGGTCAGGTGACGGATCCGGAGATCAACGGCGGCTGCACGATCGGACCGAATAAAGGTCTCGAACGGCGCAGCGCCGCTACCTTCGAGCAGGTCCTCAACCTGCTCGAAGACCTCACGGTTCCGCGCTGTCGCGCGTGGGTTCGCATCAAAGAGAACGACGCCGAGAAGTTGGATGAGGGAACCGTTCTCACGTGCTCGAAGGTAGCGGGCTGCGAGGAGCTCCACTCCCGACAGGCTTGCGTCGTCGTCCTTTGTTGGTACCAAGAGGTACCGCGCTGTACCCAGCAGCGCATCGAGCAGCGGAGCGTCTCCGGGGCCCGAGTCGATCAGAATCAGGTCGTAGTGTTCGACTGACTGCAATTCGGTGAGGGTGGATACGAGATTGCCGCGCAGATCCATACCTGATTGGGCTGCGGTGGCCGCGATCGCGCCGATGACCGCGAGTGCTGGTCCCCCGGGGATGAGATCGAGGTTCGGTCGGACCTCTCGGGTGGGTTCGAGCGGATGCGCGTACTGAAGGGCCATGCTGAGGCCCTTCCCGCGGTCTCCCTCGACTCCGAGATCCGAGGATGTGACATTTGCCTGCTGGTCCGCGTCTACGACGAGTACCCGGCGTCCGGCCGCTGAGACCATGCCTGCCACAGCTGCGACGATCGAGCTCTTGCCGACACCGCCCTTTTGATTGGCGATGAGCACACTGCGCGGGGGCTGCGTTGGTGACATGCCTAGCAGGGTACGGCTGGCTGGTCAGCTAGATGGCCAACGACACGCCCTTGCCTATGGGCGTGCCACAAGTCATGAGTGTCGCCGTTGGTAGGGCATTTAACCAGGTCCTATTAGGAGTCGTGGGAAAGGTTGTGCAACAGGTCTTGTTCTAGGCCGTATGCACTGTTGTTTGAACGGGCCTTAGACACCGTCTTGTAATAGATCGGAATGATGATCGTGCACACGGCCTATTCGAGGGTAATTTATCAGGGCATGGCCGAGGTGGTTGAGATGGTGATTACACAGGTCATCACCTAGGGCACTGAGACGATCCGGTTACCGGTGATGTTTACGGTGTTGGATAAGGACGTAGCTAAGGCCATATGTAGTGCCGTAGGCATATAGGCAGGTCAGACCCCTATTTAGATATCCAACTAGGCGCCGTGAACGTCACAGGGTGTTCCCGTTCTGCGTCCTCTATTGGGTGACTCTGCGCGGTGGGGGAGTGGACTCTGCTCGCTCTGCAGAGAGTGTTCGGGTCCACGGTGAGTCGCTCGGTGTCAAGTGGTGGCGTAGGGGGTATCTGGTCTTCCGGACGGCAGGCAATGGTGGCCTGACGCGTTCTGTACTGTGCTGAGGTGTCAAACTCCCTGTTCAGATGGGTGAAGTTGCGTTCGTCTGCTGCAGACTCGGGTCTGGGGGAGGGGTTGTGTGCCGGCTGGGACGACGTCCCTCGGTGCGCAATCGCGCGCGCGAGCGGCGCGCGATTGGCATCTATGTTCGACTCCTGGAATGGCTTCCACGATCACCTCTCATAAGGCCATATGTAAGGCCATACGACAGGTCGTATTTATGACCTTTTGTAAGCTGCTGTTAGTGGACCACGGGCGATGCATGCCGCCTAGAAAAAGGGGTGGAATCCGCTCATGTTTGGGGTGGCGCTCAGAACCAACCAGCATCATGTCCGCCTACATCCACACCCCTTCCCGTGTTACGTCACGTGACGTACTGCGGGAAGGGGTTGATCTGCAGCATTCGAGAACACAGACCCTTCGTAGTCGAGCCGAACAGCGACTTCTAGCAGGCCTCGATGCACCGAACCAAAAGATCGTCTCAGGGCACTCGCCACGCCATAATCGACGAGGGCAAGGCATCGGTGCAATAGCGCACCCCGCGATGCCGGCAAATCGGGAACCTTCGCACAGGTCGTGCTGACCGCAGCCACAGCGTCTGATGGCACAAACCACCTGGTCAAAATGTTTCGGTGTGATGTGCTGCAGCGGGTTCTACGTCCGTCTGGCCCTCGGTGAGCGACAAGCGCCCTGCGAGAACGGCGGAGGAAAGGAACCACAGCGAGTCACTTCCGCAATTTGTTACTCGACCCACGCTAAAAGACGCTCGGAACTCGATGTGAGAAAGAGTCCGCAGGTCAGGGCCCATCATCAGAGTATAGGCACCACCGCAGCAATGAAAGTTGCGATCGACTCCTTGCGAGGAGTGGCCCACGATTGTCTCCATTGTCGGCGTAAGAATCGGGGGCGGTCGGGTGTCGGTGGGGGAGCGGTGTCCCCCTCAGTCACGACCGCGGTGATGCACCGTGCATCACCGCGCATCTGGCAACGGCGACCTCCGTGACCGCGGCAGTGCCATCGCGACGCAGCGTAGCGGATCCACGAAATCGACACATACGCCTGGAATGATGTGCACGTGAGCAATCACGAAGCGTCGTGCCCTACAAGCCCGAGGTCCGTGGGGGCAATGCCTACCGCTCCGTCCGGCGGCGACGCGACAGGTTCGTTGCCGGGTGTTGACGATCTACTCGTCGCCGACCTCGACCGACTGCAATCTGCCAGCACCGCGCGAAACTACCGGCAGGACTGGGTTAGGTTCGCGAGTTGGTGTGCGCCCCGTGAAATTTCATTGATGCCCACCGACCCTCATGCTGTCGCCGACTATGTGCGTGAGAGCGCGGAGACGCGGTCCGTCGTGGGCGATCGGATGTACTCCATTGCGACATTGAGTCGGTGGGTGGCGTCCATCAACTATTGGCACCGCGCATCTGGATTGCCCCTGCCCGGTCGGTCGCCGTGTGTCAAAGATGCGCTCGCGAACGCGCGACGGGCATACAAGCAGAACGGTGACCGCCCAACCAAACGGGCGCACCCACTTCGTATCGGCGAGCTCGAAGGAATTGTCGGCGCGAGTCGTCGCGACGCAACGACATGGGCCAAGCGTGCGCGGGAGCGCCGCGACAGCGCACTATTGTTAGTGGGGTTCGCCGGGGCACTTCGGCGCTGCGAGCTGTCAGTACTTACCATTGCCGATGTTGCCCAGTGCCGCGACGGCGATCTACACGTCCAGCGTCCAGGGCCGCATGAGGGTCCGGTCGAGGGCTCGATCACGCATGTCCAGTCATCGCGGGATCACACGATGTGCGCTCCCTGCGCCTACCGGCGCTGGCTCGAGGTGGTTTCGGCCGTCGACGGCTTGGGTCGTCCCGGTGTGATTCGGCTGCTCCACCAACACGAGGAATTCGAAGGCCACGTCTGCCTTTCTGAAGCGCCGGTCGTCGATGACCCGGCATTACCGGTATTCCGTGCCATCCGCGCGAACGGCAACATCAACTCGGGCGCGCTCTCGGGCGCCGCAATCCACGCCGCGATTCGGCGGCGCGCAGCCCTTGCAGGCCATCCCCACGAGTTTGTCGAACGGGTCGGGGGAGAGTCGTTGCGCGCCGGCGCCGCTGCAGACCGCCTGGACAACGACGCGCAGCGTGACCGATCTTTGTGCCGTACGGCTAGTGTCGCGAGAGCGTAAGAACAGTTGGGCGCCGGGCCCGATCACGCTATTGGGAGCAAAGGTGACAGAGGGCGGGCCTTTGGTGAGCGTGCGGTTGCAGTTCTTCGTTCGTCCCGCGACCGTCAAGGGACGATGCCGAACGAATGTGCGGAGCGGGCAGTTCGCCGGCTCGGCGCGAGAACTCCCGGGGCGACACATGGCGCGGGTACGTGATCGGCGGCATCGTATTGCATAACCTCATACTGTGATCATCGCCCAGACGGAAATCAAAGGCGTGCAGGATGTTTCCGCGCTGTTTCCCCGGCACGGTCAGGGCGCACAGTACCGACACGACTGGGCTCTGTTCGCTGATTGGTGTACAGCGCTTGAGGCGTCGGCACTTCCCGCTGGTCCATTTGCCCTCGCGAGGTTCCTTGGCGAGCATCCGGCGGCTCAGTCCACCCAGCGGCGGCGTGTTGCAGCGATCAATTGGGTGCACAACGCCAGTGGGTACCCCGCGCCTGGGTCTGCTCGAGTGATCCGTCAAGCTCTGTCCGCACGTGCAGGTAAACGCGACGATCTCTCTCGCTCCGCACGCGGGGTGCTGTTGACGCTGCCAACTGTCGGTTGGCCACAAGGACTGTTTGGTCGAAGGGATGCGCTCATCCTGGTTCTCAACTGCATTGTCGGGATATCCGCGACTGAGGTGGGGAACCTTCAACGGAGCGACGTCACGTATGACGGGAAGATTGTGACCGTCGGTGGCGGACACGCTTTGGAGCTGCACCCATTAGCGGACAACCCTCAGTGTTGCCCCGTCGCGATCTACCTGAGATGGGCACGCCTTCAGGCGTTCTTCGATCGCTACCCCTCGAACCGAGTGCTCGCTCGAAGTCTTGCCAGTGCTCACGAGATTGCCGCTGACATGGTGGAGTCCTACGGGAAGCTGCCGGGTCTGCGAGAGGGTCACGACGGGCCCCTGCTGCCGAGCTTCGATCAGTGGGGACATTTCGCCGCACTCCGACGCGATCGCCGAGGGATTTCCGGCAAGTCGGTCACGGCGATCGTTACTGCGCATCTGACGGGAGTTGCCTCGGCGAGTCATACCCGCTCCGATCCGACGGACAGACCTGCCGACGTCGAGGTGGAAGAGGAGGGGTCCTCGTCTTGTGTCGACGGCTCCGAGAACGGGATGGACTGCACATCGCTCGGCCCGGACACACTTGCCGAGCAGTATGAGGCGGCTATCGCTCGGAAGTATGCGGATGTCCGGGCATTGGGAGACCTCGCCGAGGCGTTCGAGGATATCGATCGGAAGGCCGACGCGATCCTAAGTCGCACCGAGGAACTGCTCGCTCAGATGGGCATGGCGTAGTCACAGGCGGTGCGACCACCGGGAATGAACAAGACCCTGTCCCAGGGAGAGAACGAGGAACAGTGCCCTCCGCCGAGAGGGCTGAGTGTGGGTGAGGACTTCCACCATGTAATACGGTCGTACGTATTGTGAGCGTGGGTACGTCCCACTGACTGTGCCGACGGATGGCTACGACGATTCCGACCCCGGACTTCCGAAGACCTCCGCCATGGGCAATTCATCAAAGACGCGGAGACCACTCTCCATCGCTCAGGCGGAGGGTCTGTTGGTCGGGATCGGTTTTCACGCTGCGGTTCTTGGTCCGCGTGGGCGGGGACCAGGAGAAACTCCAAGTGCTGCGAGTGGGCCACGCTCTTCGTCGGGTAGCGCGTCTGCTCTCCACTTCTTCACTGCCCGGTAGAGCCACTGACCTACCTGCTCGCCTTCAGAGTTGACATAGTTCGCGGGAACGAGTGCATTGCCGTGCTGCTCACGGTAAGCAGCGATCTCGGCCAGCATCTGACGTCGCTTGCTGTCGGTGCGGGTGACCGCGGGTAGTGGGGAATTGTCTTCGCTCCATACGAAGCCGATTGAATCGAGTTGGTGAATGCGCTCTGCCGGAAGGGTGCCGAGCATTCGCGCGACGCGCTGCCGGTACTGCCAGCGACCGAGTTGGAAGCCACATTCAGTTACGTAGTTCTCGGGTATCGCTGTGTGAGGATGTTGTTGCCGGAATGCTGAGTACAGCTCCAGCGCCGAGGCTGCGGACCGGCGAGTACGCATCGAGATCAGTCCTTCTGTGGAATCCATATATTTGTAAAGTACATAGCTTCTTCTTTAACGATGTCAACCACATTGACCGCGTGTCATGAAAATCACCCGGATCGCGGTGAAGCGACCGCCGGACTGGCACCGAGTATCTGTCCACCTCGGACTGCTCGATCGTGTCATTTTCGCAATCGTCTTCGGCGAGAGGGCCGTCGACATTCCCTGCATTCGCATCGGCGGGAACTGGAACTCTCTCCCCAATTCGGGCTCCTGTTGAGCTGTGTGGGGATCCGAGGGACCTGCTCGATAGCCGCGCGTTGGTGCTCCTCGCAGTTTCCAAAGCTCCGAGCCCGCCGACAAAATGATTTCTGGCTTACGGGGATTTATTGTCGCGCTGAGTGTTCAGGCCGCGGGGGTTCAGGGGTACCAGCTGGCGGTGGGCGGTCGTGGTTGAAGGTGCAACGGATTGCCCGCGAACCTCCACCCATGAGAGGTCGTGCAGTCGACGGGATGCGGCTTGGATTCCTAGTGTTTCCAGTGAGACGAGCGCTCGTCGTGAGCCGGGATCTACGACCGGATGGTCGCGCCCGGCCTCCGAGGAGTGGGCACCGATCGTGCTCAACCAAGTGGAATCAGCGATGTCCTGTTCGAAACCTGTCGCGGATTGGCAGGCGAACATTACTTCGCAGTAGTGTTCCCCGGGTTATCGACGTGAAGGAGTGGAACTGTGGCGCGCAAAATTGTTGTCGAACGCATCGACGACATCGACGGAACTCCGATCAAGGACGGCGAAGGGGAGACCATCGCGTTCTCTGTGGACGGTGTCGACTACGAGATCGACCTGAAGGGCAAGAACGCCAGGGAATTCCACAGCACTCTTACCTACTACATCGAGCATGCAACTCGCGTCGGCGGTCGGAAGCGTCGGTCGACTCCTGCGGTGGATCCGTCGCAGGGGCGTGCGCGGGCAAAGGAAATTCGGGAATGGGCGACCACCGAGGGCTATGAGCTGTCCACGCGTGGACGTATCCCCGCTCAGGTCGAGGAAGCGTACAGCGCGGCTCACTGAGTCCACGCCGTCACGCGAGGTGAAAAACGGCCTCCGGCCAGCTCCTTTCGAGTTGGCCGGAGGCTGTAGCAGTTCCAATGTCAGGAGGTGGACGACGCGTCGATCAGTGCCTGGCGCTGGTTGGCTCCGAGTCCGCCGATTCTACGGGTCTCGGCGATCGACAGTTCCTCGAGGAGTTTCGCGGCCTTCACTGATCCGACGCCGGGGAGCGCCTTGAGTAGTGCCGAGACCTTCGTCTTCTTCACTATTTCGTCCGTTTCGGCCTTGGTGAGCACCGCTTCGACGCTGAGGTCTCCAGCTTTCACTGCTGAGAGGAGTTCGCTACGCGCTTTGCGGGCTTCGGCGGCCTTCGCCAGTGCCTCGGCGCGTTGTTCCGGTGTTAAGACAGGCAGTGCCATGATGGTGCTCCTTGTTGCGTTGTTCGGCCAGATCGTCTGGCTGTCCCTCGCCATCGTGCCAGGTGGAACGGACATGTCCGCGACCTGATCGCTGAGGAACGACCTCCGGATGGCTGTTCTTACGACTACGGATGTGTCCGACAGTGTGCCTGATCAATATGTCGTCTGGGTGTCTCGCTAGCGATGAGCGTTGTCGATTCAGAGCAAAGACGTCCTTGCATCTGGGTGATCAATGATCGCCGATCGTATCCTTGCTTCAGGTGGAAGCTGTTGCGGTGGAGATGAACGCTGCGGATTTCGGTGGCGCTTCCAAGATGGGGATCATGGTAATGAAGCCGCTGACTCGATAATTCGAGGAGCGTGAGCCGGGGTGGCGTGATGCACCCTGTGCGTGCCAGCGAAGTAGGTGTCGGAAAAAAATCGCTCAGTTTCGAGGTGCACGCCGGATCGATTGCGCAAATGGTGTTCGGTGGTGGCCTACGCGTCGGTGCGGCATGATTCGCCATGGTCAGTCATAGTCGTATGACGAAATCACAGTCGGTGGAGGTGAGTGATGGATCCGTTCGAGTTCGTCGCTCATATTCCCTGTCCGCACTGTCGTGTAGGGATTGGTGAGCGGTGCGTCACCAAGGATGGGTACGTGCGGAAGATCCCCTGCCTTCATCGCGTAAAACTCGCAAAATGGCCTGATACGGAAAAACTTCCAGATCACCGATCGGATTCGGACCGTGATGACGGCGAGCAGGGGGACTCCCGCGACGAGTGAAGGTGCGCCATCGACTCCCCCGCGGAGATTGTCGGGACGAACAGCAGAAGTGTCGAATCCCGCTGGTGCAGAGGACCCTCGACTTCTCGCCGCGACAGGCCAACAATGCTGCTTGATCTTCCGACTGGCTTAGCGCGGACCTCCTACCTTAGTGAAGCGGGCGGAACTGGCCACAAAGTTCGGGATGCCTCGGTACAGGTATGGCGCCCTACGAAGGCGGCTTGCGGGTCGATCATGGTCCTGCCGACTTCTCCCGGTGCGGTAGACCGACCGTCAGTCTCTGCCGGCGATGACCGAATGTGGCGCGGTGGGGATTGTCGCTGGTGAGCAGGGTGGGGTCAGGGGGTGCTAAAAGCGATGTTTGGGGATGCAGAGGGGCTAGCCGGAAGACATCGATTAGTTCTGCCGCCCGGCGGGGTTTGATTCGGCGGAGACGGATGGTTGTCGGACCTGAATGAAGGGATCGGAATCATCGGTTCGTCGTTCCGGCGTCGCGTGGCGATACGGCGGTGGCTGGGCACCACTGGCTTACCTCCAGAGCGCCGAGATTGTTGCCGGTGGGAATGTGAATGTGCAGGCGGCGAGACATCGCTGCTTATCGCCCCGGATCTCGATCACCCCGGATCTCGATCGCCCCGGGGTGACGCGCCGCGGGTGCGGGCGCCGTGCTGACTTCGCCACCATCTGCGGGAAGATGGCTCGGTGAGCGATTCTGGACTGCTACCCGACGATTACCGTGACTTCCTCGAGCATCTCAAGTCTCAGGTCCGCCAGGCCCGAATCCGGGCGTCGCGGCTGGTCGACACTGAACTGCTCCTGTTGTACTGGGACATCGGCCGGGCCATCCTCGACCGCCAGGCCGCCGAGGGGTGGGGCAGCAAGGTCATCGACCGGCTCGCGGTGGATCTGCGATCCGAGTTTCCGGAGATGAGAGGATTCTCGCGGAGCAACCTGCACTACATGCGGAAGGTTGCCGCGGAGTGGCCGCGGAGCGCATTTGTCCAGCAGTCTGTTGGACAACTTCTGTGGGGCCACGTGCTGCTGCTGATCGACCGACTCGATGACCAGGCCAACCGGGACTGGTATGCGACCGCGGCGTTCGAGCACGGCTGGTCCCGCAACGTCCTGATGCATCAGATCCGCAACCGACTCGACCAGCGAATCGGCGCGGCGCCTTCGAACTTCACCGAGCACCTTCCGCCGGCGACTCTGACCTCGCGCAGCAACTGGTGCGCGACCCGTACGTGTTCGATTTCCTGGACCTCACTGATCGGGTTGCCGAGCGAGAGCTCGAGGCGGCGCTGATGGCTCGGCTGGAGCGGTTTCTGCTTGAGCTCGGGCACGGCTTCGCGTTCGTCGGCAGGCAGTACCACTTCGACGTACGGCGACGATTTCTACATAGATTATTCCGATTCCCGGGTTATTCCGAGGCCCGGTGTCGAGCGGCCGCTTTGTGCTTGCAGCCTGGGGTGATGTTGGTTTCGGTTGGTTGGGTGTCGGGATATTGCGGTCATCTGAGTCCGAGTAGCCGGTTGAGGATGTCTTCGTTGTCGTGCCAGACAGCTTGGGATGGCTGGGGTGTCGGGGCGCCGTTGGCGGTGGCCTTCTGGATGGCGCGGCGTTTCATTTCGGTGTCGGCGTGGGCGTAGATGAGTGTGGTCTGCGGGTCGGCGTGCCCGAGCCACTCGGTGAGGAGGGCGAGCGGCATGCCTGCCTGGTAGAGGTGCATGGCTCGGGAATGGCGCAGCATGTGGGGGTGTGCTCCGGCGGGCACTTCGGCGCATTTTCGGTGGGCGGCTTGGGCGTGCTGGCGAATGATCCGGGCGGCGTTGTCGTCGGACATGCGCGTCTTGCGGTGGCTGTGGATGGTGTAGAACAGCGGGTCGCCAAGCTGGGGGTCGGGGTGGAACGCGGCGGTGTAGCGCCTGTAGTGGGCGGCGGTCTCCTTCGTGATGGGGATGCGGCGGGGTTTGGATCCCTTGCCGAGTAGGTCGATGGTGAGACGTTGGGCGTCGAGGTCTCCGATGGCGGCAGAGAGCATCTCGGCGTCGCGGGCGGCGGTGTCATACATCAAGATCATGAAGAACTGGTCTCGCAGTCCGGACCGGATGGTCGGATCGGGTTGGGCGAGGAGCGCTTTGATCGCTTGCTGGCTCATGTGGGAGACGGGTTTGGTGGCGGGCGCTTTCATCAGCGGGATGCCTGCGAGATCGGCGAGGTGGATGGCGAGTGTCGGCTCGGCGGTGGCGGCGTATTTGAAGAACGACCGGATGCAGGCGAGGCGCTGGTTGTAGGTTGCCGCTGTCCAGTTGCGTTCGGCACGTGTCTGTTCGAGGAACCCGGTGATGCAGGCGCGGTCCAGCATCGGGAAGGTGATCTTGTCGACGGGGATGCCGCCGGTGTCGCAGACGTGGCGCAGGAGCATGTTCCAGGCGCGGCGGGCAGATTCGATGGTGTGGGGGCTGGCAGCGCGTTGCCTGGGCAAGAACACGGTGAACCAGTCACGAAGGTGTTTGAGGAAGGTGTCGGCCGGTGTGCTCATAGCGGAGGCTCCGGGATGATCCCGTCCGCGCTGGTCACGCCCGTCGCGGCGATCCGCTGGGGCAGCAGGTGGACGTAGTAGGCGGTGGCTGTGTAGGTGGCGTGGCCCATGTAGGCGGACCGGTAGGGCAACCAGACGCCGAGGTCGCGGCCTTCGTCGACCCAGCGCGCGAGTGTCCGGGTGGCGTAGTTGTGGCGCAGCGTGTAGGGCGTTGAGCCGGGGGCGACCCCGTCGGCTATTGCCCGAACGCGGTGGTACTGCGCGGTCAGCCAGCGGGGCGGGTAGGGCCGGCCGGAGGTTTGTTCGAAGAACCACTCGCGATCGGGCTGGCGCATGTCGGCGAGCCGGTCAAACCTCGCCAGCAGCTCGGTCATGTCGTCGCCGACTGGGACGAGGCGGTCTTTGCGGCGCTTACCGTGAACGATGGTCAGCACCATGGTGTCGAGGTCGACGTCGGCGCGGCGTAGCCGCCGGGCCTCCTGCGGTCGAAGCCCGCAGCCGAGCATGAGACGGAACACAACAGGGATGATGTGCTCGCGGTACGGGCTCAGCTTCGATGGTTCGATCCGGTCACATGCGTTGAAGAACCGTTCCAGCTCGTCGTCGGTGAACATGTGCGGTAATCGCCTGGCCGGTTTTCCGATCCAGGCGGACGGCATCACGAACGCATCGGCACCGACTGATTGAAGGTATTTGCCGAAGGACCGGATGGCATGCATCTTGTAGCCTGACCTGCCCGCCGACTTGCCCTCGTCGCACCACTGTGTGGCCAGTTCCCTTGTCAGGGCGGTGGTGTCGGGATGCTTGGCTAGGCAGAACCGGTCGAAGTTTTGCATCACGAACGGCAGCGGGCCCGTGTAGAGGCCCAGCGAGTCCCTCAGCTCCAGCATTGCGGTGATATGGGAGGCGAACGCGCTGTTGTAGTTGGTCATTGCAGCGCCTCCGCCCGGCATCCAAAGCCGGTCAAGGGCAGGTAGCACTCGCGCAGCGAGTCCGTGTCCAAGGCGATGTAGCGTTTCGACGAGTCGATTCGGGAATGACCGAGAATTTGGGCGGTCATCGGCAGTTCCGTACCGGTCTCGATCAGCCTGGTGCCCAGGGTGCGACGTAACGCGTGGAACGTCTTTCCGTCGCCGGCCTTGTGGTGGATGCCCGCCGCGGCCAGATAGCGTCTCATGATCAACGCGCCCGTCGGTCCCGTCAGTTTGACGTGCGGAGCGTAGGCGCGCAGGAACACCTCGGGTGCATCGGAGGCAGGCCTGGCGTTCAAGACATAGTCGGCGACCGCGTTGCCAGCCTCGGCGGTGAGCGGCAGCGCCAGCGTGGCCGAGGTCTTTCGCTGCACGATTCTGATCTCATCTCGTCGCCAGTCGATGCTCTCCAACCGCAGATCGGTGATGTCGCCGCAGCGCAGCCCTGTCGACACGGCCAGTCGTACCATCGCGTAATCCCTGTTGCCGACGGCCGTCGCGGTGTCGATCACTGCTAGCAGCCGGGCGACCTCGTCCTGGGTGAAGCGCGGCAAGATCCGAACCCGTCTCGGTGAGACCTGTGACAACATCGCGTGCACTGGCAGGTCGGACAGTTCGAAGTCGTTGAGGAAGCTGAAGAATCGCTTGACCGCCCACACGGTGTTCCCCATGCCCGACCGGTGATTCGGGGCCACGGCCATCAGGAATCCCCGCACGTCGTCTAGCCCCAAAGCCGTGTAGTTAAGTCGTGGGTTGTGTTGTCAAGGGTCGATGTCGGTGAGGATGTTGATGGCGATGGTGGCCTTGAGACTTGGCCCTCGAGTGCGGCCGCGGGCAGTGCTGGCGACGAACTTGGAGATCGCTCGTTTGA
This sequence comes from Rhodococcus sp. NPDC059968, assembly GCF_042738615.1. NCBI lineage: Bacteria > Bacillati > Actinomycetota > Actinomycetes > Mycobacteriales > Nocardiaceae > Rhodococcus > Rhodococcus sp. NPDC059968. The sequence continues at coordinate 46 of NZ_JBHWUE010000098.1, read as the reverse complement.
CCACGCGGGGGTTGGTTCGTGATCGTCGGGCGGGCATCAGGTGGTC
>NZ_JBHWUE010000097.1:27973-35663 GCF_042738615.1 Rhodococcus sp. NPDC059968 | reverse complement strand
ATATCAGATTGGGGTCGTCGAACCTGGCCGCGACGACTGGTCGGGTGTGAGATAGTTGCACCTGCGAGATGCCCTTCTTTGTGGCTGAATCTGACCCTTGAGAAGTCTTATTCTTCCACTACGACAGGGCATTTCGCTTTTATGACACTCTCACGCGCTCATACCAATCGGTGCTTCCAGGTTTAGTTCAGGGGGCTAGTTCAGGGGTCGATGGAGCGTAGTCGTTGTGGCGTCAGCCGGTGTCGAGGTGTGATTGTCGGTTGGCTCCGCCACCGGGGTAGTCCCGCGGATCGGCTGCAGGATCATCCGGTCGAGTGTTCGGTCGCGGAGCACGAGGGTGTGGAACATGACTGCGCACAGGTGGGCGGTGAAGGTCAGGAACAGCAGGTACGCGAGGATCGTGTGGGACTGTCGCAGGAGTGCGTACACGCTGGTGTCGTGCGGGGCGATCGCTGGTAGGTGCAGCGATCTGTAGAGCACGATCGGGGAGCCTGCGGCCGAAAGCATGGCCCATCCGATCACCGGCTGCACGAGCAGCAGCGCGTAGAGCAGGTATTCCGAGCCTTTCGCCACCCGGCGTTCGAGCGGTCGCATGGTGGACGGAAATCGTGGTGGGCGGTGCAGCAGGCGGTTCCCGATACGGATCACCACGAAAATGAGGATGACGATTCCCAGCGGCCGGTGGATGGCCCGCAGCAGGTCGTAACCGGTCAACGAAGCCACCATGGCGACGCCGATGACGAGTTGGGCTATGACCAGGGGCGCCATGGTCCAGTGCAGCAGCCGGGAGGGAAGGGCGAACCGGGTGGGACGGTCGATCGTCTTCTCGCTCATGAAAGCCCCTTCTCGACGGTGACTGCACTGGGCTGGGTGGGTTCGCTGGTTCGGCGAGTGAAGGATCGGGCATAGACCGCTGACCGTGCGCTGAGCAGCGGATCGTCCGAAGGGGTGATGCCCGCCGGCAGAATGAGCGGGTCGAAGTTGATATCCCGGGCGTTGCCCGGCTCTTCGGTTTGCACCGAGTCGATCGTGACCGTGCCGACGTCGAGGGTGCGCCGATTCTCGGGCCAGGGCAGGGTTGCGTCGTGGGTCGGGTCGCCGGGTTCGCCGATGGTGAGGACCAGTCGCCACCGCAGGGGAGTGCCGGCGAGAGTGCGGGTCAGTGCGTCGAAGAGGTAGTTCCGGTCCGGTGGCTGCCCCGGATGTGGGGGCTGGACCGGTTGTTCGGGCACGAGCGTCCAGCGCACCGCAACGGTGACCCCGGCGGCGTTGGTGCAGCCGAACGCGTTGAGCCCATGGAAGGTGCTGTCGCCGAAGCCGGAGGTGGGGGGATGCCGTCGGACGATCTGCATCGCTGCAGTGGTCTCGGGATGCCGGGCCAGGAATGCGGCCATCTTCTCCGGATCGGGTTTCCCGGTGCCCGCAACCGGTGTGGAGGCGAGCAGTCGTTGGTAGAAGCCTTCCGGGGTGTTGTCGAGGAAGACCGGGATGTTGATCATCGCGGTGCGCCACTGTTCCCCGTTCGGCAACGTAAAAGCCAATCCCAGCCCGCGGACGGTGGCGTTTGCGTCGGCGGCGTCGGGCAGGCCACCCGAGAGTGAGAACCGGCCGGTGACTGGAATCCGGCCGGGCTGGAAGACGGCGGCGGTGGACACCGCGGTCCCAGCCCCGTTGCTGATGAAATGCCCGGTGGCACTGAGTCCTTTGGCGTGGTTGCGCCGGAATCCGTCGTGCCTGCCGTACACCTGCTCGAACCGGTCGGTCAGTCGCGACGGGGTCAACACATCGGGGGTCAACCAGCCTCCCGCGTAGAGGAACCCGCCGACGTCCGCCGCGGCGATCCCCCCGACCGCGGCCAGCCCGAGCAGGACGCCGCGTCGGCTGACCGCCGACCTCGTCGGGGGTGTCGCCGGTTCGGTGTCCTCGTTCATCGGTCGGTGCTCCTCGCCGGCCCGGCGATGTGGTTGGGCACCGCGCTCACGTCCGGTCGGCTGTTGTTGAGATGCGTACTCACATCGGTCCTTCACTCGAGTGTCCGATCCCGTGGGCGGTGTGGTGCCTATTGCCCGGACGTGGAGGGCGGAACCGGTGCCGGGGACGCCGGCATGACGTGCCATTGCCCCTTGACGCCGTCGCCGTTGGTTTGGCCGGGCGCGGTGTCCTTGGCGAACCGGTACAGGGGATGGCCGTCGTAGACCGCCTGCTGGGCTCCGTCGTCCGGGCGGGTGAGGGTGCCGAGCGCACCCGTTAGTTCCGCCCGTCCGCCGGTATGGGGCGCGCCGAGGGTGGGCGGCCACACGGTGGTGCACTGACCGACACACGCGGAGGTGTCCGGGGTGTCCTCGGTGAACCAGTACAGCGTGTATCCGGCGGGGTCGGTCACGACGGTGCCGAGCGCGGTCTCCTGCGTGCCGAGCTGCACGGCGCCGCCACCGGCTGGGGTGGTCGAGGCCTGTGCGGTCGACGCCTGCGGTGCGGCGCCGGCCTGCGGTGCGTGCTGCGTGTCGCCGTTGTCGTTGCCGCATGCGGACAGCACCACCAGTGCGGCGCCGATCCCGATGCCTTGTGCCAGTAGCGTTCGTTTCTTCATGCGCTGCCTCGTTCCGTTCGTGATTGCCGTTGTGCGAGCCACATCTGCACGGGGATACGGATCGGGAGGCGTCAGGCATTCAGATGACTGGCTGTGATTCAGATCACGGCTATCTTGCGGGATTGCGGTGAAGGATTCGCCGGGCAGATCCGTATACCCGGGTAAGGACCGGTCGGCGATCGACGCGATGGGACAGTAGCTATTCGGAGGTGACGGCGTGCGACTGATCCTGCAACGCAGGCAGGCCGGGGGACTCGGCGACGAAGCGGTGCTGCGTGCGGCCTACGAGGACCACGCCGGCGAGCTGTTCCGGTTCGCGCATCGATCTCTGGGTGATGCGGGCGGCGCCGAGGAAGCCGTGCAGGAGACGTTCCTGCGGGCGTGGCGGGCAGCGCAGAGCTACCAATCAGATACGGCGTCGCTGCGGACCTGGCTGTTCTCGATCTGCCGCAACATCATCATCGACATCAGCCGCGCCCGGGCGAGTCGACCGGTGCTGGCGGGCACCGAGCCGGCCGATACCCCCGGTACCTCCCAGCCCCTTGAAGAATTGGTGGTCGAGCTGCAGGTGGAGGAGGCGCTACGTCGGTTGTCCGAACAGCATCGGCACGTGCTGATCGAGGTGCACCTCCGCGACCGGCCTGCCGCCGAGGTTGCTGCGCAGCTCGGGATCCCCGAGGGCACCGTCCGCAGCCGTGTCTACTACGGCCTCAAGGCCCTTAAGCTCGTCCTCGAAGAAATGGGGTGGCACGGTGACTGCTGATCAGTGCCGGCACATGCGCAGCCTCCTCGGCATGCACGCCCTGGATCGGCTCGACCCCGCTTCGGCGGTCGCCCTGCAGGCGCACCTCGACGGCTGCCGGCAGTGCCGCACCGAACTGCGCGAATTGCGCGGGGTCGCCGGGGCCCTGCGCTTGGCCGACCCGGATCGGGTCACCGACAAGCCGGCCGGGCCGCCCTCCTCGCTGCGTACCGCCGTCTTCACCGCCGTCGACCACGAACGACGGCGGCGGCGCGTCGGCAGAACAGCCCGGCTCGTCGCCTCGGCCGCGGCGGTGTTGATCGTCGCACTGAGGGCAGTTCTCGTCGTCACCTCCCAGCAGTCGACGTCGACGAACGCTCGGCCGGTCGCGTTCACCACCCAACCTGCCGGTGTCCACGCCTCGGCCAATGTGGAGAACCGTAACTGGGGCACCAGCGTCGCCCTCGATGTCACCGGTCTACCGCAGGGCCAGCGCTACGCGGTGTGGCTCGAACGACCGGACGGGAGTCGAATGGCCGCCGGCAGTTTCATCGCCGGCGGCGAGAAGAAGATGTCCATGCAGCTCGCCGTCGGACTACCGATGTCCGACGCCGCCGCACTGGGCATCAGCACCCCCACCGACCCGAGCCCCATCCTGCGGGCACCACTTCATCCTTGACGCTCACCAGCATCATCCACCGCACCAAATGAAGACGGTGGCGGGAGATGTGCGAGTGCGTCGTCGAGGTGGGGGCTCCAAGGTGTTCACGGGGATTCGTTGCGAGCGGCGGGCGGTGTCTGGGGCCCCGGTGCGGCGTTGTGGGCCGGTTCCGGTGAGTCTTTTGCGCGGTGGTTAGGGGTCCGTAGAAGTGTGGCCGCTCGCCCAGCCGTTGTTTGTGGCACTCGATCTTGCCCAGGACCCCGGACGCGAGATCCTCGGGGAATGGACACCTTCGTCACGGTTGCATCGTGTCTGGTACCCGGCGGACAGCCCTGCCGTCAATCTGCTGGGCCATCGATGTCCGCTGGGTAAGTCGTCGAGCATCGACCGCCGGCACCTCGCCGGGCAGGGATGGCGGGTGCTCGATGCGGACGCGATCAAGGACTACCTGCTGCGCGATGCGATCGAGCAGGGCATCTACACCAACCTGCTGAGCATGTATCTCGCCGCTCAGCGAGATGGTCCGGTCCGAGATGAACGCCGGTACCGCCGCACGGTGGGCGCCGGCAGTGAGGCGACGCTCGCGCCGAGAGCCGTAGTCGCCGGCTGTGCTGACCCGGGATGCTGCTCGTAGGCGACAGGAGGCCACGCGGACTCCCCGTAGCCGATGCCATCCAGGGAACTGTTTAGTTCTTTATCCAATGGTATGAAGCGCCGTCACCGGTTCATCTCGTGGCGGATCGCATCCTGGACTCTCCCGTGAGCCACCGCGACACCGCCCGCGATATCGGCCAGTGCTCTCCGATGCTGCAGGCGCAACGGGTCGTTCACTGCGCCATCGTGCAGGTGTTGCCGATGGGGAAAGACCGGGCGTGACTCGGCCTTCACAAGGTGCTGATTGAACGTTTCCGTGAGCTGCGACAGCTCGTTGAGTCGTCGGTAGACGTCATCGCTGGCCACGACCTGCGCCTGGCTGAGCAGGGAATCGAAGTCGTCACCGCCTATCATTTCCGCGTCATTCGGGTGCGATGTAGCCGATGCCGTTGCGGTTGTCGCGAGGCGCGCTGTCGCTCTGAGTAGGTCGGCGTAGATCGCGAGCCGCAGCTTCACGAGCTGGTCTCGGCGCGCATTCTTGCTGCGCAAGCGCTCGGTGATCCACGGTGAGAGGGCCGTGCCGACTATCCCGGCCACGCCCATCCACATGATCGCATTCACGATCAGTCTCCCGTCTCTTCTTGTCTCCGTGTCGAAGACCCCGTAGTCGGAGGCTGTTCACGGCCGAATCTGGTTGTACGACGCCTGGCCGGCCCGAAACCGCCGCGCTCACACGCAACGCCGGCAGGCGTCGGGGCAGAACCAGAGGCGCCGAGCATCCATCTGCACAACGAGAACTCCCACCGGGTAGATCAGTCCTCGTTGTCGCCGAAGATCGCCTTGGCCTCGAGGTACTCCATCAGACCGAATTTGCCGAACTCCCGGCCGTTGCCTGACTGTTTGTAGCCGCCGAACGGCGCATCGAAGGCCAGCGGAGCACCATTGAGATGAACCATTCCCGTCCGGAGCTGTCGGGCGACCTTCCGCGCGCGCTCCGGGTCGCTCGACGAGACCATCCCGGACAGCCCATACGCGGTGTCGTTCGCGATGCGGATTGCGTCGGCCTCGTCCTCGTAGCCGATCAGCATCATGACGGGGCCGAAGATCTCCTCTCGCGCGATGGTCATATCGTTCGTCACGTCCGCAAAGACGGTGGGCCGCACGAAATAGCCGGTGGACAGGCCCGCTGGACGACCGACTCCACCAGCGACGAGCGTGCCGCCCTCATCGATGCCGGTCTGAATCAGACGCTGAACTTTGTCGAACTGTGCCTGTGACACCAGCGGACCCGCGGTCGTTTCCTCGGACTCGGGTTGTCCGACCACGATCGACGCGGCGGCGGTCTTCGCGATCGTGATCGCTTCGTCCATGCGGTTCGACGGAACCAGAATGCGCGAGCCCGCGTTGCAGGACTGGCCCGAATTGACCACCACACCTAATACGTCTCGGGTAATGACTTCTTCGAAGTCCGCGTCGTCCAACACGATGTTCGCCGACTTGCCGCCGAGCTCCTGCGCGACGCGTTTGACCGTTCTCGCAGCGTTCTGAGCGACCTCGACGCCGGCGCGTGTAGATCCGGTGAACGACACCATGTCGATGTCGGGGTGCATCGACAGTGCGGCTCCGACGGTAGGTCCGTCACCCTGAACGAGGTTGAATACTCCGGTAGGGACACCCGCTTCATGAAGTATCTCCGCGAAGATGATCGCATTGAGTGGCGCGATCTCGGACGGCTTCAACACCATCGTGCAGCCGGCGGCCAGCGCCGGTGCGACCTTCGCGGCGATCTGATTGACAGGCCAGTTCCAGGGTGTGATGAATGCACACACGCCGACCGGCTCATGCACGACCGTTGTCGTACCGATCTTCTCGTCGAATTCGAACGCGCGGAGCGCATCGACGGCCGCGGTGAGATGCACCAAGCCGGACGGTGCCTGAGCGGTCGTGGCCAGTGAAGTCGGTGCGCCCATTTCCTGGGTGATCGTCGACGCAAGGTCGCCCATTCGCCGCCCGTAAACCTCGATTATCCGATCCAGTAACGCAATCCGGTCAGCACGTGTCGTCGACCCAAAATCATCGAAGGCTCGGCGGGCGGCGGTGACGGCGCGGTCGACGTCTTTCTCGTCGCCCAGCGCGATGGTGGCGACGGTTTGCTCCGTCGCAGGGTTGACGACGTCGAGCGTGTCGGTGCCGATCGGGTCGACCCACTCGCCGTCGATGTAAAACTTCCGGGTGTTCTCCACGGTGCTCCTTTGGTCGGCTGCTGCAGAAGGTAGGGACGGTTGGGTATCGCGTTGGTGCCCCTTCGGGGTGAGCCGCGATGCGTCCAGGGGTCCTGGCGGGATTGCGTCGGAGTGTTTCCGGCGTCTGACCAACAATGACCCATCACAGCTCAGACGTCTGTCCGCCAGCCGGGCCATCTGGGGGATGAATGCGTTGTCCCCCAACCGGAGGACAACCGCGATTTCGGGTCGGGCAATTATGGAATGAGCCCGGACTCCGCGACTGCGTCCCGCCAGGAAGGAATGCGCTCTCCCGGCTTTCGACGGATTCGAGATATCAGGCTCTACAAAGTAATTCAGCCGGGCTTACCGGTGCCGGTCTGGGGCCACGCGCTCATCGGTTCCCCGCAGTCCCGGGCCCTTCGTGAACCGGACGCCAGGTCGGCGGCGACGACCGCACCACAGAAACGACCACCCCGGATCTACAGGCCGGTTCCGTCAAGGCCAGTGTCCCGTGCGGGCATCAAGTGGCTGCCCGTCGGGGAGCTCCACCTGTTGGCGGACTCATGGGGTTTACGGTGAGCGAGCCCCAGTCGGTCCGGGTGCAATATCGGCGCGAGTTTGAGGGTGCACAACTCGTCGAGGCGGCGTCGGACGCTCTCGTTCACCCCGGGGTGGCGGAGGAGACGCCGCAGTCGCTGGTAGAACTCCGTGGGGAAGACGCCGAACTCGGGCAGGATGTGTTCGTCTCCGCCTCCGAAAGGTGCCCACTTGACCGCGAAGTCGAGCACGGCGAGTTCGTGTTCGTCTTCGGTCACGTCGTCTCCGTTCTTCCAGTCCTGATATACGGGTGTCAGGCGTGGCCGCGCGACATCCCGCGC
>NZ_JBHWUE010000097.1:0-27963 GCF_042738615.1 Rhodococcus sp. NPDC059968 | reverse complement strand
GGGGGGGCGGGGGGGCGCCCCCCCATCTCCCGGCCCCCCCCCCCCCGCCGGTCGTTGCACGTCGAGGCAGATGCTCTTCCGGCCTGCCCAAGGAACACCGCTTCGACTGCAACCCACCTTCAGCGTGCCGGCGTTGGCCCGGATTGCGTACGCGACACCGATCGGCATGCGCGCCACCACGTGGGTGGCAGCCCGAGGGGATGGCCGGGTAGCCGGCCACCCCGCCCTCGGTGCTACAGGTCGAGGACCAGTCGTGGGCCGATGGCGCGGGACACGCAGATCAGCATCGAAGTGCCTGCCTCCCGCTCGTCGTCGCCGAGGAGAAGGTCGCGGTGGTCGGGCACCCCGTCGAGCACCTTCGTCTCGCAGGTGCCGCACAGGCCCTCTCCGCAGGACGTCGGGACGACGACGCCGACGTCGGCCAGCGCGTCAACGATCGACTGGCCCGGCGCCACGGAGCAGACCACGCCGCTGCGTTCGGCGACGACGGTGAACGCGTCCGTCGGCCCGTCGGTGATTGCGCCGGAGAACCTCTCCAGGTGCAGTGACCCCGAGGGCCACGACTTGCACAACCGCTGCACGGCGTCGAGCAGGCCGGTGGGGCCGCAGCAATAGACCTCGGTGTCGGGCCGAGGTGTCCCCAGCAGCGCGGGCAGGTCCAGAAAGCCGAGCTCGTCCTCCGGGACCAGCTGCACCCGGTCTCCGTAGCGCTGTAGCTCGCTGGCGAAGGCCATCGAGTCGCGGGTCCGCCCGCCGTAGTGGAGATTCCACTCGCTGCCGTCCTGCTCGGCCTGTCTGATCATCGCGAGAATCGGCGTGATTCCGATTCCGCCGGCGATGAACAGAGCCCGGTGCCGGGCAGTGAAGGTGAAGTTGTTCCGTGGCCCCCGCACGGGGACCACGTCGCCGACGCGCAGTTGTGTGTGCACGTGCTCGGAGCCACCTCGGCTCTGCGGCGCGCGCAGCACCGCGACCTCGTAGGCCGCGTCGTCCCGGGGGACACCGCAGAGCGAGTACTGGCGCACCAACCCGTTCGGCAGCAGCAAGTCGATGTGTGCTCCGGGCTCCCAACCGGGCAGCGAGGTGCGGTCGCGGCGCTCCAAGCGCACCTGCCGCACACCCGCTGCCAGAGAGGCGACGGCGGTGACCTCGAGCGAAAACTCGGGGTCACTGGTCATCAGGGCCGCCGAAAGTGATGGTTTGTGCGATGTCCCAGCGCCCGGTGAGATAGGCGGAGGCGAGCTGGGCCTGGAAGGCGCGGACGCCGTCCTCGCGCGCGTCGAAGGGCCCGGGCCGGTACCCGTTGCTCAGCAGGCCCTGGTACACGGACTCGCAGGCGGCGAAGTCCTGGCGGTTGGTGATGTCCCAGAACCCCGCGGCGAACGAGGGGTCGAAACCCGTGCGCTCGGCCACGTGGCGGGGAAACAGCCAGGAGCACTCCACGAACGTCTCCCCGGCAGACAGAGGCACCAAACGGTGGGTCATCACGTAGTCCGGTTGCAGGGTGAGCAGCAGATTGGGCGCGAGCATGAAGTAGATCGTCCGACGGGCCTGCTCGTCGCTGATCCCGGCGATACGCTCGCCTCCGCTGCGGCCGTCGAGGCTCATGGTTTCCACATTCTCGCGCAACTCCAACGGTCCGCCCAGCCACATGCCGGTGTGCCGCAGGCCCATCGCTGTCTCCGGCGGGCTGACCCGGCAGAGCTCCGGGTGGATCGAGGGGCAGTGGTAGCACTCGAGGTAGTTCTCGATCACCAATTTCCAATTGGTCTGGAGCGTGTAGCTGTGAGACTCGCCGACGACCATGTCCGTGGGATCCCAGGGGGCGACGACATCGGTCAGATTGCCGACCCACTCACTGAAGTCGGGGGCATCGTCGGAGGCGTTGACGAAGATCCAGCCGAACCACTCGACTGCGCGCAATCCGACAAGCGGCCATTCCTCTTTGGTGAAGTTTTCCGTGCCGGTGAACTGCGTCGCGGAGCGGAGCTCGCCGTCGAGTTCGTAGACCCACGAGTGGTAGGGGCAGCGCACCACCCTCTTGTTGGTGCACGAGTCCACCGCCACCAGCTCGTGCCCCCGGTGCCGGCACGCGTTGTAGAAGGCGTGGAGTGTGCCGGCAGCATCGCGGGTCAGCAGGATTCCTTGGGTCCCGACCCGGACGGCGCGCTGGTCACCGGGCCTGCCGACATCACTGCTGCGCCCCACGCAGACCCACGCGGCCTCCAGTAGGTGCTTACGCTCCCAATCGAGGACCTCGGGCGAGAGGTAGGCATCCGCCGGAAGCGTGCGTGCATCTGAGAGTTGTTCCTGGAGCACGGAGTCCAGTGCAGCAGGGGTGAGGGGTGCGGGCGGGAGGGCGGTCGTCATGGCGTCGTCTCCATCGTGGGGGAGTGCTGGATCAAGTGACAATGAACTTAATCACTAATTCAGCCCTTCAACATATGCCCGTGCACAGTTCGAAGAGCGCCTACTGTGCACGCCCACACTCACGCTCGCACTTACGTCCAGATTGAGGCGTACTGCGTGAGGAGGTCGTCGGAGGCCGGCGTCTGTATTCCGAAGGTGACCCCGAATGGATCGGCGAGCACGGCGAAGGGGCCCATCGCTGATTCGGTGGCCGGCACCCGGACCCGGGCGCCGAGGTCGCTCAGACGGGCGACCTCCGCTTCCAGGTCGAGGACTCGTAGGAAGGGGATCCAGTGCGGCGGAACGGCAGAGGGCAGGACGTCCAACATGTCGACCACGCCGGCCAGTGGTCGGTCCGCGGACACCAGCAGGCGGTAGTTGCCCGGGCCGGGTGCGGGCTCGTCGATCACCTGACAGGACAGCGCCTCGGCGTAGTAGGTTGCTGCCTCTTCGGCCAGTGGCGTGTACAAATCGACGAAGGCCACGTCCCCCAGTCGCTGACTGGGCGGTCGCGGGCCGGTGTCGGTCAGTCCGAACAGTGCCCCGTCGGGCGCGGAGTACACGGGTTGGTGTCGGCCGTCGACAGGCACGGTGCCGGCCGGCCGGGCGCCGAGGTCGAGCGCTCGGCGGCCGGTGGCGGTCATGTCGTCGGTGCCGAAGCAGGGCACCCAACACCCGGACGGTGGTGTGGGAACGTCACCGGCCGGCACGAACGAGATTCGTTGTCCTGAGCCCTCTCCGGCCGTTTCGTGGTTCATGGCGAGGGTGTAGAACGCGTGGCTGGCCGGTGCGTCGCCGCCCACGAAGAGGACCGTGTCGAGGGCGACCCGGGCGCCGCCGGTCACTGTGGACCTCGCCCGTCGAGCAGCGACGACAGATCGGTGGCGGAGCCCAGTTCCCAGCCGGTCGTGGCGAGCCAGAAGTGTGTGCGACTGCTAGGCGAGTCGATGTCGCGCCCGGTGAGCTCCTCGATCAGTCGCAGCCGGTTGCGTAAGGTGTTGCGGTGCACGAACAGTGCCGTCGCCGTGGCTGCCGGTGCGCAGTCCTCGGCCAGGTAACAGCGGAGTGTGGTCACGAGTGAGGTGCCGTTCTTCCGGTCGTACTCGAGGAGTGGAGCCAGTGCCTCGGCCGCTAGATCGCGTAGCGGCATCCCGGCCTCGATGCTGGCGATCAGGAGGGCCGTGGCCAGGTCCTGGATCCGGTGCACGTGCACACCGTGGCCCTCGGCCAAGGCGTTGCGCGCCTCGAAATAGCCCAGCCGAAGACCGCGCACGCCGACGCGCGCCTTGCTAACCCCTACGCGGGCGTCCGGCCCCAGGCTGGTGAGGTGCTCGTGGCACAGTTTGGCCACGAACAGTCCGGCACCCTCCGGGACGACCAGGACGACGCGGTCGTGCACGATCGCCCGCAGGTGCGGGTCCTGGTGCTGACTCAGCAGGGTGTGCAAGTTCCACGGGTAGGAACGGAGTCGCCGAGGCGGACAAGCCACGGACCCGACGACTACCTCATGCGCCTTGCCGGCGTCCAAGCCGTGCTCGCCGAGCCGCCGCGCAGCCTCCTGCTCACTGGACTGACCGGCGATGACGTCCTCGAGTACCTGGCCGAGCAGCTCCCGTCGCCCGCTCAAGACAGCGTGTCGGCGGGACAGCTCGATGCCGGCCAGCGTCGCGGCGAACGAGAGCAGCGCCGGTGGGATGTCCTGTCCCCGCGCGCACAGCACAGCGACCGGCTCGCCCTCCAACTCCACCGGCCGGAGCATGCATCCGGCCACCAGGTCCCCGGACGGGGGCGAGGCAGCGACCAGTTCTTCGGCCGACCACTCGGCCCGCGCCGGCACGCTGACCAACACCCCACCGCGTAGGTCGATCACGGCCACCGGCGCGGCCGAGAGCCCGTGCAGCGCGGTGACCAGCGCATACAGTGGCCGCTCAGCGGTCAGCGCGTCGGCCAGGACCCGGTGGTCGGCGAGATCAGGGTCGGCCGACGTCATAGCGTGCATCCTACGCACGGTGCGGCCGGGCGATGTGGTGCGCCGCCAGTCGATGCCGGCGCGGAGCCGGCAGACGATTTCCTCCCCGACCTGCGGAGGCAAGAGTGAGGATAAGTGTGGGCTCCTCGACGTCGACGCGATCGCCGCTGCTGCCTTGGCTGCGTCCGATACGACGCGCTCGTCAAGCGCGCGACGCTCGCAGTCGTGTGTGCCCACGCTGCCCACGCGCGACCCGTACGGCGCTGCGCGAAGACGTCGGCGAACCGTTGCACCAGCGGCAGCTCCTCACGTGCGTAGCCGGTCGTGGTGAACGTCTGTCCGTAGCCAGGCCTGCTCAATCGGGAACTCACGGTGGCACAGGGTGTTCGAGCGCTGCGACAACCACTGGGCTCTCGGGCCACCTGCTGTCGCGACGGACGTGGCGGGCATCGCCCCGCGCATCCCGTGACCTGGGGGAGGGTGGACTGCAGGCCGACCAGGGAGGCACAGCGCAAGCGGCGGGTGCGATGCTCCTGAATCAGCTTGCCGACGGCACCGGAGGTGTTGTCCGCCAACAGAAGGGGGGAGCACTGCCTCCGCCGAGCACGACGACGGCTACTTCTCACTCGTTCACCGTTGCTCCCCTTCCGAGGGAGGGGCGAGACCGGCGTCGCGGACTGCCTCGCGCAGAAACCGCAGGACCTTCCGAGTGATTTCCCAGCGCAGCTGCGCGGCCGGCAGAACCGTCCAGTAATGCCCTGAGTACGTGACCTCCTCGGGGAGGACCCGGACCAGGGACGGGCGCCGACGTGCAATGTAGGAGGGCATGACGGCAATCCCCACCCCGGCCAGTGCGGCTTCCTCGTGTACCAGGAGATTGTTGGACTGCAATCGGATGATATTGGGCAGCATCGGTCTGAGAGCCGCAAAGTCGGGCACCGCTGCGAGAGGGTCCTCTGCGTACCAGCACAGGACGTGCTGTTGCAGGTCCTCGATCCGCCTGATCTCGGCGTGTTCGCGCAGGTACTCCTCGGTAGCGTAGAGCCCGATCTCGTAGGTGACGAGTTCCTGGATCGTGACGCGGGGAGACGTGGGCTTGGTGCGGACCACCGCCGCGTCGAAGGACACGCCGTCACGGCTCGCCAGGGAGTCCGCCGTCACGATACGCAGGATGACCCCGCTCTCGGCGATCAGGCGACCGCAGCGCGGTGCCAGGACTGTCGCCGCGAACCCGTCCGGGGCCAGGATGGTCCATTCCTCCGGGCCGGACACGATCGGGTCGCCGTCCGCGAACACATCGACACCGAGGGAGACCATGCGCGCAGCCGGCAGGAGACCTTCGCCCGTGGGTGTCAATTTCCACCCGGTCCCACTTCGGCTGAAGAGTCGAGTGCCGAGCGCTTTCTCCAGCCGACCGATCCGGCGACTGACGGTTGTGTAGTCAACCCCCAGCTCCTGGCTGGCGCGGACTACAGACTTGGCCTCGGCCACGATGTGGAAGTACTTCACGTCTTCCGCGTCCACTCTCATCCGATCCCTCATACCGATCTCACTTCGATGCGATCCCGACGGTCAGTCCGGCTTCGGGAACCGTGGTCATGGCTCCAGACGCCGGACTGGTACCGGCCACCCGGGGCACGCTCGCGTCCGATCCCGGGGCAGCGTCGTGATCAGCACGGTATCGGCGGTGAACCTGCCTGGCGTAAGCCGTGCCTGGCACCTCACAAAGATTCCTTTTCGAGGTCCGTCGGCGTCATCGCATCACGGTTCGTCGAGCTGGTAGGCGAGGAATGCATCTGCCGCATCTCGTGCTCGAGGGCGAGAGCGTCGGCACCGTGAGGCATTGCAGGCGCAGGAAGCCGCCAGAGCATTGGAAGCTTGTCCTGGACCACGCGCCGATACGCATAGAGCACGACCGAGAACAGCAAAACGGCCACCGCGACCAGAGATTCTCGTGCGCCCCCATAGCCCAGCAGTTCGGGATTCAGGACGCCGATCACAGTGATGAAGATGTTGAACGCCACCAGAACTGCGACGACGGGTATCCACGCGCGGTGTCGTCTGATCGGCCGCGGCCAGTTCGGCCGGTCCTTGCGCAGCAGCAGGAACGCCGACAGGCCCAAGATGATGGCCAGGAGGTAGCCGAGGTTGCTTGCCAGCAAGATACTCACCGGATGGCCCACCAAGACCATGACGGTCGCGTTGAGGAGCACGTCCAAGGTCAGCGACCGGCCGGGCACACCCCAGCGGTTGACCCAGTCGAGTTGCTTGATGGTCATGCCTTCCTGCGCGAGCCCGAAGAGGGCGCGGCCCCCATCGGCGGTCGTGGAGATGATAGAGATCAGCAGGGCCGACGCGATCACGATCGTTCCGATCCAGGCCGCGCCACCGAACGCCTGGTCGAATGCGACGGCGACATAGGTCACCGGGTTGTCCCGGACCACGCCCTCTCCAAGACCACCCGCGAGGGCGGTCGGGACGACGACGAACAGTACGATCATGAACAGCGAAATTCGCGACATGGCCTTGGATGTGTCGCGGGCGGTGTCCTTGTACTCGGGGGCGAACGAAGCAACGATCTCGCCCGCGTAGATCGTCCACGCGGTCACGTAGAACACGACAGCGACTGTTTTCCAGTCGCCGGCAACCGACCAGGACAGGTTGGCCGCCGACCAGTGAATTGACGGGCTGACCAGGCACGCCACCGTTATTACGGCTAGACCTGCGACAACCAGCAATCCGAGCACCTTGTTGACGGTGGCACCGAACTTCAAGCCGAAGTAGTTGAACGCCCAGGCGAACAGCATGGCGCCGAGGGCGAAGAGGTGTTCGAGCCCGAGGTGGTTGCCGAAGATGTCGAAGGCGAGAGTGTTGTCCTGGAACCAGGTCGCTTCGATCAACTCTCCGAAGACGACCGAGGCCATGGAGATGGACAGGGACCAACCGAGCCAGTAGCCGAACGCGGCGATGGCTCCGAGGGGAGCGAAGTATTTCTTCCAGCCCTCGATGGCATAGCGCGCGACCCCTCCGGAGTCGCGGGGGAACATTGCTGCCATCTCCGCAAAGACCTGGCACTGCAGGAAGCTGATCACCGCTCCGATGAACCAGACCGTAATTGCGGTCCACGCGCCGACGACCCCGAGAAGGTACCCGAACGTCACGAACAACCCAACTGGCAGGGTCAGCGCCATGGCCATGCCATCGCGCCAGGTGAGCTTCTTGGCGAGTCTTCGATGGTCCATGCTGTTTTCGGTCATGTCTCGTCCTTCGTTTATTGTCCCCCGGTTGTCAGGTGGACGCGATCGCCTGGATCGGCACCATCTGGTGATCTGTATGGGCAGCAGGGCCGGGCCGCCGGGCCGCCGCTAGCGTCCCGGCCCTGCATGCCTGGGCCTTCACCCCTGACTGCGCGTGCATCCGAGTCGCGCCGAAGGGGTACAAACTGTGACAGGGCTCAGCTGGGACTCCCAGACATCCGCGCATGAACCTCTCGATCAGCCCGGATTCCGGATTCGATTGCGCCATCGATGAACCCGTTCCATCCATTGGCGATATCCGAACCGGCAAAGAACAGCCTGCCCTCGGGCTTCTGTAGCTCCGCGAGCAACCTCGTTGTCTGGCCCGGTCTGAACATGCACCACGTGCCGCGCGAAAACTCGTCACTTGCCCAGTCATGTCCCGTGGTAGCGACGACCTCCAGATCCCCAAACAGCTTGTGGAGCTCCGCACTGACTTGGTCAACGTCGCAAGCGTTCAAATCAGCCCCCTCGGGGCCGAATGCGATAAGCAACTGACCGTCATCGAGAACCTTGTCCGTGACGACATAGTTGATCAAGTGGTTCTCCGGGGCAACGGCAAAGAACGGCTTGGGCAAGTCACCTCGAACGTGCACCCACGCTTTCGAACCACGGCCGGGCTGGCCCTCAGAGATTCCAGCCTGTTTCGCAGGGGATAGGGCGGGAGTGAAATCGATGGCACCGAGAGTATTCAATGGTGCGGCGACGACCACGTATTTGGCCCGCAAGGTATCGCCTTGTCGGGTGGTCACGATCGCACCTTCATCCGATTGTTCCACCGCGGCAACCGGAGTGCTCAGCCGAACGTCGGCTGAGGAGTCGTCCGCGATGGCCTGGATCAGAGAGCGTGTTCCGTTTCTGAGTTTGTAGCGACCCACCGTATCGAATACTGCATTGATATCGAAGCCGCTGAGCGCATACCAACGCAGCGCGGCGACCAGACCAACGTCTCCACACGGGGCGGAGCCCATGGCTGTCCACAAGCCGTTGGCCAGGTCTTTCTCTTCTGGAGTCAGGTCAAGTTCGTCGATCCGATCTTGGATCGACAACTTGTCCACCACCGCTAACGCGTCCTGTTGGAAAAAAGGCTCAAAGGGCCGCTCGAGAACCTCCCGAGCGTCCTGAACGACCATCTCCATGAGCGACTCGATAGCCGAGGAGGCCTCCTCGTAGGGGACGCTCGTCCGCTGGCCTCCGGTCACCGTGGCTGCGATCTCAGGCGCGGACACTCCGATGGTTTCGACAAGCTCCAGGTTGTAGCGCGAGATCTCCGCGAATGCATGGGGCTGGAACCAATGGACCCACGTGCCCCCCAACTCCAGTGAGTGCCCCGGCAGAGCGTCGTCCTTGTACCAGGTTCTGCCTCCAATGCGATCCCGGCCCTCCAGCACCACCACGTCGTACCCTCGGCGACTGAGATCCCGAGAAGCGGTAATGCCGGCGAATCCGGCTCCAATGATCACAACATCACAAGACTGATTATTTCCCATGTCCTCATCCACTAATCACAAAGAATTTCTTCGGTGACAATCCGATTGGGTCCTCTTCGGAACGAAGCAACGTCCCCGGCGTGGGGGCAATCGTCGTCCAGTTGTCTACACGGTCACGCGGCCCTCGAATAAGCACTCCTCTTTCCACGAAAGGTTCAGTCGCTCTTCTTGACGATGTGAATGACGCTGGTGTCGGTGAACTCCAGGAGCCCCTCCATGCCGAACTCAACGCCGATACCCGATTGCTTGCGTCCGCCGAAGGGAACGTCGGGCAAGACAGCGCAATGCGTATTCACCCAGACGGTTCCACTCTCGAGGCGCTGAGCGACGGCGGTGGCACGCTCCACGTCGGTACCCCACACCGAATTGCCCAGGCCGAATTCGGTCCCATTGACCCGGTCGATCACCTCGTCGAGGTCGTCGTACTTCAAGATGGCGCGGACGGGAGCGAAGGTCTCCTCGGAGACGAGCGGACTGGCGTGGTCGATGTCGCGGACTACCGTGAGCTGTACGAAGTAGCCGGGGGCGTCGAACACTTCGCCACCGGCGATGACCTTCCCATCACGCGCCGCGAGGTCGAGCGCCGTCTTGGCGGCCTCGAACTGCTTGGCGTTCTGAACCGGACCGTATTCGGTCTCCGGGTCGAGCCCGTGTCCGACCTTGGCGTCGATGGCCAACCGGGCGAACTCATCGCAGAACTCGTCGTATTGCGAAGCGTGTACAAAGATCCGCTTGATGTTGATGCAGACCTGACCGGTGTTCCAGAATGCCCACTGGAAGATCCCCTTGGCGACCGTCGGTACGTCCACGTCGTCGAGCACGACCGCTCCGTCGTTTCCGCCCAACTCCAAGACGACTCTCTTGAGGGTCTCGGCGCTGCTGGCCATCACCTTGCGGCCCGCCGCGCTGGAACCGGTGAAGGAAATCTTGTCGACCTCCTTGTGGGCGGTCAGGTAGGGGCCCAGATCGCCGCCATCGCCCACCACGTTGACCACTCCGGCCGGCACCAAGTCCTGGAGCAGCTCACCGATCAACATCGCGTTGAGTGGCGTGGTCGGTGCCGGTTTGATGACTATCGTGTTGCCCGCGAGCAACGCCGGCGCCACCTTGTAGATGGTCTGGAAGAAGGGGAAGTTCCACGGGATTATCCCGAGCACCACGCCGATGGGTTTGCGGTGGATCTCGATCCGTGACTCCTCGTCGTCACGCACCACCTCGGGGTCGAGGCGCAGGTCGGCGATGTGGCGCATCCAGACGAGGGCCGAGTCGACGTCACCGTCGGCCGAGGCAGCCGGCTTGCCGGTTTCCAAGGTGATAATCCGCGAGATCTCCGCCCGCCGCTCCTCGATGCGCTGCGCGAGCTGGTGCAGGCACCGTGACCGCTCTTCCACGGTGGTGTGCTGCCAGTCCCTGAAGGCACGTGCCGCCGCCCGGTATGCCTGGTCGGCCTGCGTCTCATCAGCGACCGGCGCCGTCGCGATGGCCTCACCGGTTGCCGGATCGATGACCGGCTGGCTCGATGCCCCTTCGACTAGTTTCCCGTCGATCAACTGCTTGAAGGCCCGATCTGACAGGTCGACCAGGGCAACCGAAGTGTCCAGCTCGAGGGGTGTGGGCGGTGGGGCAGTCGTCATGTCGTCGTCTCCATCGTGGGGAGGGATCTGTCATTCACAGCATCGTCGGTCGCATCTCGCCTCGTCCGTTGCGGAGTGAGCAGCATTGGCTGACCGTCGATAGGTGAAGGTGATCCGCTCGGCTGGATCAAGTGACAATGAACTTAATCACTAATCCGACGCGCCGACATATGCGAGCGCACAGTTCGAGACGAACGGCCTGTGCACGGCCACACTCATGTCCAGGTCGACGCGTACTGCGTGAGGGTCCAGCTGTGCACCATGAATCCGATCGAAGCGTCCTTCCCGACGTGCGGCATCACACCAAGGTCGCCAAGGGTCGAGGTTTCAACACCGGTCTGGATCACGTTGGCGTTCATAATATTCGCGGCCGCTCGGCACGGCTGGCGCTCCGCCCACGCACCGCACGTGGTCGCCCACGTCAGGGCCGGCGCCGGCC
Source organism: Rhodococcus sp. NPDC059968 (assembly GCF_042738615.1). Lineage (NCBI taxonomy): Bacteria > Bacillati > Actinomycetota > Actinomycetes > Mycobacteriales > Nocardiaceae > Rhodococcus > Rhodococcus sp. NPDC059968. The sequence continues at coordinate 16,726 of NZ_JBHWUE010000097.1, read as the reverse complement.
CGCGCGGACGCACTGGCCCGGAACCTATCTGACCTGCGATCTCTGCACGAATGCATATCGACTTGCAGGACTGTCCCTTGTCCGCCAACCGCATTCGTTCCTACCGTTCTCTCACCGCATCAGAAAGGGGACATCATGGTCCAGAGCGACGCAGTCTCATCAGTTCGGGGTCTTATTCCAGCCCACATCACTCCAATGTCGACGGGCGGAGAGATTCACTGGGATGCACTCACCTCTCACATCCGGTGGCTTGCCGAGGTACCGGGGGTGCAGTGGATCACCACCACCGCCCACGCCTCGGAGGTCGCGACCCTGACCACCGAGGAACGGCAGCGCATGATCGAGCACGCCGTCTCGGTGGTCCCGGAGTCCATTGGCGTGGTGGCCGGCGTCTACGACGACGGCAGCGCCCGAGCCGCTGCCGAGGCGCGTCGATCCGTCGAGTCCGGAGCGAAGGCGCTGTTGGTCTTCCCCTCAGGAGTCTTCGCCGGAGGGTCGCAGCGGCGCGCGGAATCCCAGCGCTCCCACTACGAAGCGGTCGCCGAGGCGGTCGACGTGCCCCTGATCCTCTTCAAGTATCCGGTTGGCAACCCCCTCACGCTGCCGCTCGAGACCACCCTGGAACTCTGCCAGACCATCCCGACCGTGGCGGCCATCAAGGAGTGGTCCTACGACATCGTCGAGTACGAGGACACGTGGCGGGCGATCAAGGCCGACGCCCCGCACGTCTCGGTCCTGAGCACCTTCAGCCGCTCCCTCTTTGCATCTCTGCTGGTGGGCAGCGACGGCGTGCTGAGCGGTCACGGAAGTATCGTCGCCGACCTGCAGAGCGAACTCCTTACGGCGGTGCAAGCTGGAGATCTGGACGGGGCGCGAAAGGTCTGGGATCGCATCTACCCCCTCGCCGTTGCCTGCTACGCCGATCCCTTCTTCGACCAGCACAACCGGATGAAGGCGGCCCTGGGCATCCTGGGTCGGATCCCGCGCGACGCCACGTTTGTGCGGCGCCCCTTGGTTGAGGTCAACGGCACTGAGCTCGCCACGCTCGAGGCCGCCTGCGCCAGCGCCGGGCTCGTGTAGCGCCATGTCCTACGTCCACCTCTTCAGCCCGAGCTCGATCGGCGGCGTCGAGATTCGCAACCGGGTCGTCTTGCCCAGCATGACCACCCGGCTGGCCACCCCCTCCGGAGAGGTCACGCCGGAGCTCGTGAGCTACTACCAGGAGCGGGCCAGGGGTGGCTGCGGCCTCGTGATCGTGGAGATGGCCTCGCCGCAGCGTCGTGGTCGCCACCGAGGGCGCGAGCTGGGCATCGACTCGGACGAGTACATACCCGGCCTGCGCTCTCTCGTCGCAGCCATCCACGAGCAGGGTGCCCGGGCCGGCATCCAACTCGGCCACGGCGGAGCGCGGGCGCTCCCGACCGAACTCGGCGGGCGTCCCCTGGCCGCGACTGCGGGGCCGGTACCCGTGTTCGAGACGGCACGCTTCGTGAACTTTCCCGAGCTTTTCGACGAGGACTCCCTGGAGCAGCTCGTGGTGGATCACGTCGACGCGGCCAGACGGGCCGAGGAGGCAGGGTTCGACGTGGTTGAGCTCCACGGCGCCCACGGATACCTCCTGGCGCAGCTGATCAGCGCCGACGAGAATCGGGTGCTGCCGGACGCCGCGGCCCGGTACGACTTCCTCGCGTCATTGGTGCGCCGGATCGTCGACGCTGTCGACATCCCGCTGAGCTACCGCCTCAGCGGTCAGGACTACTACTCAGCCGGACAAACGTTGGACGACTCGCTCGCGTTCCTTCCCTACCTGGAGGACGCCGGCGTCTCCGCCGTCTCGGTGACCGGCGGGCACTACAAGTCCGCCGATCCCGAGATCATGATCCCGCCCATGCCGTACAAGGACGGCGTATTCCTCGACGCGGCGCGCGTGGTCAAGACACGCACGCGGCTGCCCGTCATAGCGGTTGGACGGGTGAACAACCCGGCTGTGGCCGAAGACGCTCTCGCGCAGGGGTGGACGGACTTCGTCGCGGTGGGGCGCGGCCAGATCGCCGATCCTCATTGGGCGCGCAAGACGCAGCAACAGCAGCAAGTGCGAGAGTGCTTGGCGTGCAATCACTGTGTGCGGACCATGCGCTCGGGTAAACAGCTTGCCTGCGCGGTGAACCCCACCGTGACGACCACCGCCAGGCCTGCCGCTGGAACCGCTGCGCAACGTCGACTCGTGTTCGGCGCCGGGCCGGCCGGCCTGACCTACGCTTTGGAATCGGCACGAGCGGGACACCAGGTGTACGTCATCGCACGGGACCGCACCTGGAAGGCGGCGGCAGCACCCACCTTCAACGGCTACACGCCGGATCGACAGCGGATGCACCGCTACTTCGACGGACTGTGGAACGAGGCCATCGACGCCGGCGTTCACATCTCCCCGGAGGGGGACCGGGAACCGCCGCCTGAATGGCGTACCGACGTCGACGTCGTCGTTGACGCCAGGGGCGCCAACTATGTGGGCAACCTCGGGCCCCTCGTCCGCATCCTCATCCGCGTCCTGTCCCGCGCACCACTGCCGAAGCGGCTGATGAAAAGTGATCGGCTCCACCACATGTTGCTCTATAACCTGCGCAACCCCCGCACGAAGGAGCCGACCCGCATACCGGGAGTTCGCACCATCAAGATCGGCGACGCGGCGCGGCCGGGCGAGCTGGCCGCGGCCGTGCACGACGCATACATCCAAGCTTGGAAGGAAAACATTGATGACTAGTAACCCGATGCGTTGCATCGTCACCGGGGGCAGCCAAGGCATAGGCGAGGCCATCGTCGAGAAACTCCTGTCAGATGGAGCTGCTGTCGCCGTAATCGACCGGCAGGAGCCCAATGCCCGACTGAAGGGCCGGGTAGCTTTCGCCGAGTGCGACGTGAGCGATGCCGCTGCCATGGAGAACGCGGCCCTGGCGCTGACAGATGCGCTGGGAGGCCCACCCGACACGGTGGTCGCCAACGCCGGAAGGTGCGTGTCCGGTCGGTTGGCGAGCGACCCCGTCGACAACCTCGTGAACCACTTTCGGATCAACACCTTGGGAGTGCTCAACACCTTCCGCCCTCACATCTCCCATATGCGCGCCGAAGGGGGTGGGTCGCTGATCGCGATCACCTCGAACTGTGCGCACAAGCCCCGTCTCGACCTCGGCGCGTACTCCGCCACCAAGGCCGCTACCAAAATGATGCTCGAATGCCTCGCACTCGAGCTTTCGGCAGAGGGAATCCGCGTCAACGCTGTCGCTCCGGGATCCTGCGACACCGAGATGCAGCGCCGGCAGTGGGAGGAGCTCGGTGTCCCGAATGACCGACAGGTCGTCGGCGACCTGAAGTCCTATCGGTCCGGCATCCCGGCAGGCAGGCTGGCGACGCCAAACGACATCGCACAGGCGGTCGGGTTCCTGGCCTCACCGGCCGCCGAGTTCGTACGAGGTGTGACGTTGGTCGTCGATGGCGCGCAGTCACTTTGAACTGACTCGACGGCGCGCACCATCGATCGTCCTCGCAACCCCGGTTGCGACCGCCGGCCGGAACCGACCGTCAACAGCTCACGTTCCTGGCAGGGGCTTGCCCATTTCCTGGCGGGAGCTCCGCGCCCAGGGAACCACCGAGTGCACCCCAAATGGGTCCTCCCTATATACCCGGAGAGTTCGTCATGACCGACACCCAGGACCCCACGGCGAACTCCGTGTCGGCGCCGCAACACGCAAAGGACTCCCCGCCCTCCACCCGTAGGGCAATGCTCGGACTCGGCCTCGGCAACACCCTCGAGTGGTACGACTGGATGATCTTCGGCCTCCTCGCCGCGTTCATCGGGCCGCAGTTCTTCCCGTCGCAGGACCCCGTGTCGTCGACCCTCGACGCGCTGGCCGTATTCGCGGTCGGGTTCTGCGTCCGGCCGCTGGGCGGAGTCCTGCTCGGCAACGTCGCCGACCGCGTCGGGCGTCGCCGGGTGATGCTCTGGTCGGTCGGCATCATGGCGGTCACCACCCTGAGTATTGCGCTGCTGCCGTCCTACGACTCGATCGGCGTCTGGGCCGGGATCCTGCTGCTGGCCTGCCGACTGCTACAAGGCCTGTCCACCGGCATCGAGGCGCCGCTGTCCACGGCGTACGCCGTGGAGTTGATGCCGGCCGGACACGAGGGTAGGGCGGCCGGCTACATCAGCTTCTTCCAGAACTTCGGCATCCTGCTCGCCTCCCTGGTCAGCTTCGCGACCAGCTACATCATCGGCGGCGACGCCATGTCGACGTGGGGTTGGCGGGTCCCGATGCTGGTCGGCGCCGCGATGAGCTTCTTCGTGCTCTACCTGCGGCGTGCTCTCCCCGAGACGCTGTCGGAGGAGGAGAAGACCGAACGCACGTCGGGCACCTGGGACGGCGTCCGACGACATTGGCTCGGTCTGGCCGCGATCATCTTCGTCGTCGGCGCCGCGCAGGCCTACAACTACGCGTGGAACGTCGGCCTGCCCACCCTGGCCCGGGGCACCTACGGCGAGAACCCGACCACGATCTTCGCCGTCACCAGCGTGCTCGGGGTGATCATGCTGATCGGGTCGATCATCACCGGCCGGATCGCCGACCGTGTGCGCCTGTCCCGGGCATTCGTGGTCACCCGCCTCGCGGCCGTCCCCGGCATCTTCCTGATGCTGCTGTACGCCGGACCCGGCCTGAGCACCTTCACCGTGGTCCTGCTGCTCGGCGGCGTACTGCTGGCGGCGAACATGACGCTCTACAACGTCGTGTCCACGTCGCTGATGCCTAAGTACTGTCGGGCGACCGGCACCGGGCTGGGCTACGGCGTCGCGGTAGCCGCCTTCGGTGGCACCGCGTCCTATCTGATCGTCTGGCTGCAGAGCCGTGACCTGTTGTGGGTCTTCCCCGTCTACACCGCTCTTCTGTCGGTCGTCAGCGTTGTCTTGTACGTCGCGGCCCGCCGATACAGCGGCACCTTCGCCGGAGAGTGAGCACCAACGCGGTGAACACGAGGGCCCTCAGCCGTCCGCGCGACGGTCGGGTCAGCGCACCGTTCCCAGTCTCGAGCACGCACTGACCAATATGAAGGAGCACTACGATGAGCGATAGCGTGAACCATCATAAACTCGCCAAGACACTGACCTGGCGCGATGGAATCGCCATTGCACTTGCCCTACCCACCGGGTTGTTCGTGACATTCGGCTACCTTCTCGGGGTCGTCGGCGCGTGGACCGCAATTACGGTCTGGTTCTGCGGTGCTGCCATCAGCTATCTCCAGTGCCGGGTATTCGCGGAGATGGCAGCAATGTTTCCGCGTGACTCCGGGGGCGTCGCGCGCTATGCCATCGAGGGCTGGAAGAAATACTTCGCTCCGCTTGGTGCTGTCGCCGCGTTCGGCTACTGGCTCGGTTGGTCTCTGACTATCTCCATGGCGGCGGTCGTCTTCGGAGAGTTGATCGAGGCGACCTGGTTCCAGGACAACACTCTCGCCTTCGACATCTTCGGCAACCACCTCGGGCTCGAGCACCTCTTCGCCCTCGGTGCCATGCTGTTCGCCTGGGCGTTCAACTACTTCGGCTTGAAGTTCGGTGCCGCGGTCAACAAGGTGCTCGGCCTGCTCGTGATCGTGGGTCTCACCGTGGTGTCGGTGGCGTGCCTGGTCAGCCCGTCGATCCAGTGGTCGACGGGTAATTTGTCGTGGTCGGTCACGGGAGACTGGCGAACAGTCGTAGTCGTGTTCTACGTGACCGCGTGGGCAGTCTATGCGGGGGAGATCGTTGCTTCGTTCGCTCCCGAGTACAAGGACACCGCCCGCGACACTTCCAAGGCGATGTCGCGAATTTCGCTGTTCATGATCGTACTGTTCGTCGTCGTGCCGACCGCTCTGTCGGGTGGTCTTGGCGAAGGAACGATCCGAGACAACCCGGTGACCTATGTCGCCGTGGCATTCGGCCAAGCCTTCGGCGGTGCGTCGTGGATCGGAACCCTCGTGATCGCATTTTCGTTGCTGGTCGGGATGATTTCCACGACCGCCGACGGGGGTCGCGCCCTTTTTGGGCTTGCGCAGGAAGGCATGACCATCAAGCAACTCGACTGGGTCAACCGCTGGGGTGTGCCCGGCCGGTCGCTGACCTTGGACGTGCTCCTCAACGCGACCGTCATGGTCTTGGTGGGCCATCCGGTGAGTATCTTGCTGGCAAGCAACCTCGGTTACCTCCTGTCGATCATCCTGGGCCTGTCGGCGTTCCTGCTGCTGCGCAAGGACCGGCCGAACTGGCCTCGGCCAATTCGGCGGAGCAATGGCTGGATTCCTGTCGTGGCAGTTCTGGTGGTGTTCAACGTCTTCATCACCGTCGTCGGTGTTCTGAATCCCTCCCTACTGGGTTACGGCGGCTCCCGGGATTCTGTGATCGCAGTGAGCATCCTGCTGGTGTCGGTTGCGCTCTATGCCTATCGACGCGTCGTCCAGGACAAGCTTCCACTGGTCTGGCGGCTTCCCGCTCCGGCGATGCCCCAGGGTGCCGATGCGCTCGCGCTCGAGCTCGAGATGCGCGCGACCACGGGTGCTACCACCGTCCACGACGGGGTAGTCAACAATGCTGACCAACTGTCCAACGCTCGACAGGTACAGGCATCGAGCGTGGGGCCGGTCCGGGCATTCACCGACCACGACGACTGATCCGGCGCACCCCGGGCCCCGCACGCTAGAAGCACGGCGCGGTCAGCTACCGACACGGCGAACTGCGATCCTCGCAGCGGTGGAACTGAACAGCTAGCCGTAGCTGGGAAAGCCGATCATGCAGTGATTAGCGTTCGGTCGCAGCGTATTTCGAGTCTGACCGCGGGTACGGAAAGCAAGATGCGGCCCGTGCCGACCGTCGCCAAATTCATCCAAGCGAGGAAAGGGAAGTAACTGTGAACAACTCGGAAACCGGTGTGGACCGCCGCGCTGTTATCACCGGAGGCACCAAGGGGATCGGTTACGCCTGCGCAGAGCTATTTGCACGGCGGGGCTACCGGGTGCTGATCTGCTCGCGCAATACAGCCCAGGTCGATGCGGTGGCTGCGGAGCTGAACCAGCACAGCGGTCAAGTTGCCGGAATGGCTGCCGATCTGGCGGATCCGGACGTGGGTAGCAGCATTGTCGGTCGGTGCCTCGATCTATTCGGCGGGGTCGATTATCTCGTCAATAATGCCGGCATCTATGAGTCGATCGCCATGGTCGACATGACGGCCGAGAGATGGGACGCCACTTTGCACAACAACTTGCGCGGTGCGGCACTCACCTCTGCCGCGGCGGCGCGTTCCATGCGGTCCACCGGCGGCGGATCGATCGTCAATATCGCCTCGGTCAACGGACTGGCGGCCGAAGCCAACTTCGCGGCCTACAACGCCTCGAAAGCCGGACTGATATCGCTCACGCAGACCAGCGCCATTGAGTGGGCCGATGAAAACATCAGGGTCAACTGCGTTGCGCCCGGCTGCATACGAACACCGATGGTCGATCCGTTGGTCGCCGACCTGTCCGATGAGGTCATCGCACGGTACGTACCGATGCGCCGACTCGGTACGCCGGAGGAGATCGCATCAGTGGTGGCCTTCCTTGTCTCCGATGATGCCAGCTACATCACGGGGCAAACCATCACTGTCGACGGCGGCACACTGACCCGCCAGCCGATGCTTTAAGAGAATTGGGCCGCCTGGCGCAGGGCGTGGGCGCGGAGCACCGAAGGCCGCTTGCGCTACTACCGGAAATGCCAAACAGACGCCAGGTAGACGTAATGTGATGTTCACGAGTACTTTTCAGTGCTGTAAATGATCGAATCGCCAGGTCACGTAAGTACGCTAACTGAAATCCACAGAAAACTGATCAAAAGTGTTTGTCGACAACGGCAGTAGCGTCAGTTCAGGCCTGTCGACTTTGACGGAAGTACGCTCTCGGGCGCGGAAATTCCGCATTCAGTGGGCGCTGTCGTCGCGGCCGCAATCGCCTCGGCCGACACTGCTCGGCTGGCCATAGCCCAGAATAATGCGACCCGAACAGCTCGTCTGGAAGTTGCCGTGAAGGAACTCTGGAATCGATTCGACAGTACGGCAAAGCAACTTGCCGACGGCCCGCACTTCGCGATTCGGGTCGCCGGTGTCTCCGCCTTTGTCGGACTTGCTGACGACTGGCTCCGCCACCGCCGCCGGGTCGGTCCGGGCGTGTGCGGCGCGGTGATTGCTGTGCACAGGCCACACCCAACGGGTCGGCGACGGCCTCGCGGACCGAGGCGGTGACGTCGTCGAATTGGAATGCCGGATACCGGTAGCTGTTGCCGACCGTGTGGGCGACGACAGTGCCTGCGGCGGCTCGGGTGCGATCGGTCCAGGGTCGGCGCTGCGCGTGGCGTCCCGAACGCGGACGACCGTTTCTGGCGGGACAGAGGAGTTCGTCGTGATCGTGCGTATCGGTCTACCGATATCCGGGTGTACCGATGGGTCTGCTCTCTGGCCCGAGCGGCGAAGAGTCCGGCGTCGACGCGCGGCGGTAGCGGGCAGGAATGAGCAGGACACGGTTGGGGGCGAGGGTGACTCGTTCGGTGGCCGAGAACGTTGGCCAGGAGTCGCGGCGTCAATGGGGGTGTCCGGGAGCGTGGCGACGCCGGATATCTTGTGGAGCAGCCAAGCGCAGCCCCCGCCAACGATCGGTATCAGCTGGCAGGGGCGCTACACGGACAACCCGCACGTAGTTACGAGCGGCGCATTAGTGATCTTCGTGAGACGGAGCCTGGAAGTCCAGGGAGTGTGATCCATGCCATTGCACAATTTCCTACACCTCTGAATTACCGACCAGTAAGTGCGATTTCGAAGCGTTCTGCGGTGCATTCACGATCCGATGGGCGCCGTCGAGCCGGTGATCGGCGCGAGCCTGCGACAGGTGTGGTGGTGCCGGAACCGGTGTGTTCTGCTTCGGCAGGGCACAGCACAGCACTGGCGGCCGACTTCGATAACGAGCGATTCAAGTGAAGGTGGTGCATTTTCAGCCGATTCTACTGTGCCACAGCATGTCCGGAAGGCATTTGGAGCTGTCCGCGCAGACGAGAATTTTGCGGCGAGCTGCTCACCTGCCGTTGTCGCGGACGACCAATGGCCCGGTCGGTTCCCGGGCTCGGCCGCCTGGCAACCCCCGCATGATCTTGCCGGTGCGGCGAAATGTCGGGGTGTCATGGTTCAGGCACCGGCTGTGTGACGTAGAACACAGCTAAATCTGTGGGAGAAACCTGGCGCTCGGGATGTTCGGTTGCAACCCTGAGTCGAGACCCAAACCTCCAGACCCAAATGCGGGTATGGGTGTAGGTATTTCGGCCAATGTGCAGGTGTCGAAGTCGGTCCAATGTAGCTGGTGCGACGTCATCGACGTGGCAGTCGAGAATATCTGCACGTGAGAGAAGAGTTGTCATGGCACGGATCACCGAGAACCTGGGCACCAATCTGCTGAATGCGTTGCGGGTCAGCGTGGTTGGCACTGTTTTGTACGCCGGATTGGTCATGGGCGTGGTTGTGGTGGCGGTGTGGAAGTTCCCGATGCCCGGCGTGTAGGCCCGCGACGACGTGGGGTCCTCCGCTGGTGCCTGTGGTCGCGGAGTGAAACACCAGGTGGCAGTTCGGCGATAGAGCTGACAGGGGGATTGGTTGTGCCCGTGTGTCTCTGTGGCCGGTGACTAATGCGCGGCACCGGTGACGGGCGCCCTAGTGGTGTGGAAGGAACGGCAATGTTTGGGACGGGTATGGGCGTCATGGTTGGCCTGCTGGTAGTTGCGCTGGTGGTGGTCCCCGTCTCGTTCGGTGTGGCGGCACGAGCGGATGCGAAGGCCCGCCGCCTGTCGGGATCGCGAGCGTCTGATGCGGACCTGGGGCGATCGGTCGCGGTCGCCGAGGTGGTTGGTCGGTGCGATCAGTGGCGGCAGCTCGCAACGCAGGCGTGGCTGATCTGCGGCGGCGCGTCGCTGGTCGCGGTAGTGATCGTGGGCGTACTGATCTGTGTCGGGTGAGGATGGCGTGTTCCGGGACCGCGAGGATCCTGGTGTTGCGGCTGTCGGTGCGGGACGGGCTGAGCTGTCGACGTCGAGCCGGTCCTGGAGTATCAACGGAGTCTGAAAACCGTTCGGCTGCAGTGGCATACGCGGTCGTGAGATCGGCCGGGGTTGCTGTGAAGCCTAGGTGAGCCGAAGCGGCCCGGTCGGAGTGTAGTCCGCTCCGGCCGGGCCTCGCCGGGACGTGCAACAGGTACCCGCCGCGCGAACGCTGACCGCGCTCGTCGTGCGAGGTGCGTCCCGGGAAGGGGCGCGCGCTCGAGTCGGGCGGTGCGGTTCCGCGTCGGTGTACCTGGTTGGTTGACCTCGCCGGTGTCTCCTCGGGTGTTGGCAGCGTGTGAAATTCTCGTCTGGATCCGAGGACTTCGGCGGAACGGTGTGCGCCAATCCCTGCTAGCCAGTAGGGGTTTGGCTGGCGCAATATTGTATCGTCGACCTGCGCTTTGTGGGTTCCGGTGCGAGGAAAATGGTAGATCCGGCGGCCGCCCGTATCGCAGCCATGTGATCCACGTCACGTATGTTTTTTCCGGTGTGGGCCGCGCTGGACGAGTGGTGGCAGGCGGTGCCGGCTCGCCCCGGCCGGGAACAACAACCGGGATCCCGAATCCGGACTTGGGCCGGCGTGGTCGATCCGGTGCTTGACCGACCGACTCGAGGCCGGTCCGGCGACCTCCGGAGGGGGTAGCCGAGTGCTGGCACCAGGTGACAATGGTCGATCGCCTGATCACGGCCGCGAAGGATCCTCCCGAACTCCGGTGCCTCGGACGCCCAGACCGAGGCACCCGGAGGTATCGATTTTCTCAGGCGCAGTCCCGGCAGATCAGCTGCTCACCATCGGCGAGGCGACTACGGTGATGGACCAGGAAGCAACTGGTGCAGGTGAACTCGTCCGACTGTTTCGGGATGACGCGCACGGTGAATTCTTCGCCGGACAGGTCGGCGCCGGGTAGCTCGAAGGACTCGGCGGTGTCGGTGTCCTCGACGTCCAAGACGGGTGACTGGGATTCTTTCCTGCTGGCTGTCAGCTGTTCGAGGGACGTGTCCGTCGACTCGTCGGATTCGGTGACTCTCGGTGCGTCGTAGTCGGTGGCCATGACTGTTCTACCTCATGCTCTGCGTGTTCGGATCCGCCAGGTTAGAGGGTCCGGTGGCAGGACATGCACCCGGGGTCTTGGGGTGCTGTGGCCGCACGACCACACCGGTGCCGATCTGCACCCCGACACAAGTTGCAGATCGCCCTAACCGGTGCGACGGCGGATCCCAACCATCCGGGTTCGGGAGCCGCGGCAGGGCTAGCGGCAGCTCGTCCTCGTTTACGCCTGGCCGACAACGAGTACGTCACCGACCGTCTGACCAGGTGATCTTCGCGCAAGGTTTTGTGCTGCCCTCGGGTACCCGCGTGACGAAATCTTGCGGCACTACTTCCTGCTGTGCGTCGGCGTTTCGTTCCATGCGCGGAGGAGGTCGTTGAAGAGAGTGGTCTTGAGGTTGCGTAGGTGCCCGAGGTCTGATGGTCTCGGGGTCATCGCGGCTTGGAGCAGATGTAGGAACCTGTTCCGTTGTACGCCGAATTTGATGAACAGTTCCTCGGCGTCGGCGCCGCCGTAGGGAGCCCACTCGATGGCGAAAGCAACGAGCGCCCGGTCCGAGGGGCTGATGGATTGGACGCTGGCGAGAAGATCGCAGGCACGCAGGGACTGCCGCAACCAGTCGAGCTCAGGAGAGCCTGTGAGGGCGCCAGTCCGGGCACGCCGCCGACGGGCCGCACGGTTGCCGAATCGGCTGCGCTCGGGGTGACCCCGACACGGGTCGCTGGTTTCTGCAGCGGATGGGGTAAAGGTTGCCGGTGACGTCCGCGGCGGTGGGGCGGGGTTTTCGAGCATGGCTGCCTCAAGCGTGTGAAGAACTGATCGGGTTCTTCCATAGTTCGTGTTTACGCACGTATCCGGACCGGCCATCCGGCGGGGTGGGGTGCCTGTTTTGGTGCCCGCGCGCAGCTCGGCGTGGCAGCGGCCGGATCGGCAGGTGCCCGACTCGGCTCCTCTCCGCACTGCGGCGGGCCTGTACGGGCTCGGGGATCGGGAGGCGCCGCGTAGCGCTGAGTGTGGTCCGGGGATCCGTCGGTCGCTACCCGAGGTCGCCAGGTCGCCAACTGCGGCTCTGAAAATTCGGGTGGTACGGCGAAATGTGCGGCGATCTGCGCCCACGGCATGCCCGCTGGGAGAGCTGCGGTCACCGCGCGGGAGAGGCGCAACGGGTACGGGAGTGAATCATTGTTCACCTAGTAGTGCAACATGATGGAGAATGCTCGACTCGACGATGTTGGTGAGGAACTTCATGGATCCCGTAGGCAGACAGTCCGAATTCCGCGGTGCCGGTGTCACACTTGCCGCCGACCGGTGGGATCCGCCGTCCCAGGGTGCCGGCGGATCGGGCGTCGACAGAAAAGGCCTGGTCCTGTTGCTGCACGGCGGCGGGCAGACCCGGCATTCCTGGCGAAATACCGGACGCAGCCTCGCGTCGGACGGCTGGTCCGCCATCGCTGTGGACGCACGTGGACATGGAGACAGCCAGTGGGCACCGGACGGGGACTACGGCATCGATGCGCTGGTCGCCGACTTGACATCGATCATCGGCGAACTGGGGGAGAAGCCGGTACTCGTCGGTGCCTCGATGGGCGGTATGACGTCGTTGATCGGGCAAGGGGAGAATCCCGAGCTCGCTCGCGGTCTGGTCTTGGTCGATATCGCACCGAAGGTCGAAACCGCCGGCACCGCGGAGATCATGGCGTTCATGCGCAGTGGTCTCGATGGTTTCGAGAGTCTCGACGACGCTGCAGCGGCGATCGCGGCGTATACCCCGAACCGCGTCCGCAAGCCCAACCCGCAGGGGTTGCACAAGAACCTCCGCCTGCGTGATGGCCGCTGGTTCTGGCATTGGGATCCGGAGTTCCTTCGCCACGGCGACGAACCCACCCGCCAAGCGGAGTCGATCGTGCGATACGAACGCGCTCGGGACGCCGCAGCCACAATCACTGTTCCCACGATGCTCGTTCGTGGCAAGCAATCCCATGTGGTCAGCGAAGAAGGCGCCAAGGAACTGCTGGAGCTGATCCCGACCGCCAAACAGATCGATGTCACCGGGGCCGGCCATATGGTCGCCGGCGACGACAACGATGTCTTCAGTGGCGGATTGAAGGGATTTCTCGACGAAGACGTTGTCGCATTGCGTAACTGAAGCATCGAGGCCCTCGAACGTAACCGGCCATGGGCTCAGCTCGGATCTGCAACTGTGCCGGTTGCGTCGGTGATCGGATTCGGCTCCGAAACCGGTCGCCGTCTGACCGAATGCCTCCCGCAACCTTCCTGTCGTGCCGCGAACGAAGCGCTCGAGATCACCGCGAAGCCCTCGAACATCCCCCCGGGAATAGACGATTGAAATAAGTTGTGAGGCGCAGATATTCGACGCACGTGCTTAGCCGTCGGCTAGCTTTTCCACCACGGTTTGCGGGAATCGCGGACTCTCCTATCCATGTCTGGTCAAGGTGCAATGAAGCGGCGGCGGAGGGACCGGGAAGATTCCGAACCCCAACCCCCGAGGGGAATCCTGCTTGGTCAAGGTCATGGCAGCGGTGTGCGGCGTCGGCGACGCCACACCACCGGTCAAGGTGATGGAACTGGGTCTGGCGCTGGCGCTGATTCCGCCTTGTCGGAGGATCCGTCTCCGCGGCCCCCGCCGCATTGCGTGTTCGTTTTTTTCGTTTTATGGTGGGTTATGGGCGCTGAGGTGAACCACACGGTGCTGCCGCCGGGCACCGACGACCGGGACCTTTTCTCCGCGCTGAAGGCTGTTCTCGCCGGTTCTGAGGCGGTGTCGATCTCGACCCCGGAAGGGTCGGTGCCGTTGCCGGACAGTGTTCGGGGGTTGCTCGTCGACGCGGTGACGGCGCTGGATCGGGGGCAGGCGGTTTCGGTGGAGCCACATCGCACCGTGTTGACGACGCAGGAGGCCGCGGAGCTGCTGGGTATTACCCGGCCGACGTTGGTGCGGTTGCTGGAGGCGGGGAAGATTCCCTACACCTCGCCAGGCCGGCATCGGCGGGTGGAGTTGACGGACGTGCTCGAATTCCAGCAGCGTGAGCGCGCGCGACGCGGCCAGGTGTTCGAGGAGATGGCGCACGAAGAAACCCCGGGCCCGGGCGACGCCGCTGACGGCTTCGTGACGACCCGCTGATCCGGTGGGCAGGGCAACCAATGACGACCTTTCGGGTAGTCCTCGACACGTGCGTCATGCTTCCTCAGAGCTTGAACAATCTGCTGTTGACGCTGGCCGATGCCGAGTTGTTCCGGCCGGTGTGGACGCTGGATCTGCTCGATGAGGTCGAGCGGAATCTGTCCGGGGAGAGGTTCGGTAAGTCGCCGGAGCAGGCGGCGCGGCGGGTGCAGCAGATGCGCAGGGCGTTTCCGTTCGCGGAGGAGGAGTCGCGCGGATGCCGGGAGCTGATTCCCGCGATGATCAACGATCCGAAGGACCAGCACGTCCTGGCTGCGGCGGTGCGCTCCGGTGCGGGTGTGATCGTAACCGCCAACCTGGCGGATTTCCCGCCGGCGGCCCTCGACCCGTTCGACGTCGAAGCGATCCATCCCGACGAATTCCTTTGTGATCAGCTTGATCTCGACCCGGAAGCGGTGTTCGAGTGCATGAATGTGATGGTCGCGAAGAACATGCTCCCGCCCCGCACGGTCGGGGAGTTACTTCAGTCACTGGAGCGACTGACGCCGCGTTTTGTCGACGCTGTCCGAGTGTTGTTCGTCGCGGACGAGGCGCCGGCGGCGTCCACCCTTCCGGAGTTGACCGCGGAGCAGATCAACGCCGTGCCTCCCGAGATGCGGGAGGCCTACATGGAGCTTCGTGCGATGGATCCGGCGGAATTGTTGTGGTTCGTCGGGCGTACGAAGCTGGTGAGTGCGGCGTGGGCATTCTTGATGCCGGTGTGCGTGGACGGGGATCTGCTGTCGGTGTGGCCGAACGTGGATCCGGACTTCCGGGCGGTGCTCGCATGGCGGTGGGTGCAGGACAACCACTATCAGATGACTGTTGACGGTTGGGATGGTGAGGCGGTCGCAGCGGCTCTCGCACAACCGGTGCCGGAGCATCCGCTGTGGGTGCATTTCGAGCGTGTGCATGTGCGGTCGTTTCGGGCGTTGCTGCCGGATCCGGCGACGTGGGGGATCGGTACCGGCACACGGATGGTCGCCCCCGGCGTCGAGGTGCTCTACGTGCATGACACCTCGACGCCGGAGGGCGGCGTGTGGCAGCCGAACGAGGCTCGGCCGGTATTCCCGGTCCTCATGCATTTCGTCGACGGTCGGTGGCTGGTGCGAAATCTGGGGACTGAGGCGGACCCTGTCACTACGACCTGACTCGGTACGCGGTGACACGGCCCTAGCGGCCGACGCCCTCGGCATAATCCCAGGCCACCAGCATGCGTCGCCCGACAGGCTCGAGGTCTGGGTGGGGAAGCATCCGCCAATTCTGGGTGTCAGATGTGCTGACACGCGTGGTACGGTGGCGACATGATGTCAGAGAAGCTGACAACCGCCTCGGCGGAGCTGCCGCGACCGGATGCGAATCTCGGCTACCTGTTCCGGCTCGCGAATCAGCGCTTCCGCGCGCTGCTGGACGCAGCGCTGGAGGACCTGGAGATGTCGGCGCAGGAGTACGGGATCCTCAGCGTCTTCGAGACCCGTCCGGAGCTGTCCACCTCCGAGCTCGCGCGCATCTCGCAGGTCACGCGGCAAACGATGCACACATGGATCCTCGGTCTCGAGGCCGCCGGGTTGCTCGAGCGCCGAGCGGTCAACCGGCGGGTGGTGCTCGTGCGCCCGACCGAGCGTGGTCGCATCTGCCTGGACTTGGCAACGGGCCGAGTGCGGGCGGCGGAGCGCGCCGCGCTCGGTGGTCTCAGCGACCGGGACGAGCGGACCGTGCGTGCGTGGCTGGCCAACCTGGCTGCAATGGCGCCACGCCGTCACTGTCAATCGTCACCGTCGCGACCTCGTCAGGGTAGGCCGCGCCCTTTCCGAAGTCACTGCAAATTCCACGTGTCAGGTCGACGATGGCTGACAGCTCGAGTATTGAATCCGCATGTCATCAAGCTGTTCGACGAGGGGCGCATCGAGTACCGGATGGTCGTCCGACATCCTCGCATCGTCTCTGCTTGCTTACCAGCGGGAGCAGTTGGGGAGTTCGCATGCCGCCGCGGACGAGCTGGCGGCTCTCACGGAAGACCTTGGGCTCTACTGACGTTCGCCGTGCTTCTGCGTCGCGAATGTGTTGTACCCGAATGTTTTACGCGACGTGCTGAATGCGCTCGCAACGCCAGATCGGACACCTCATGCAGTGTAACCGCTCACGCGCGGTAAAACGTGTGTCGTCTTTGGCTTACGGGTACGGTGATCGTGCGGCGAGCCCCTGTGCGGCCGCCGCGGCGCGCACGGCGTCGATCACCAGTTGCAGCGGTGGTCGGTGTGCTGCTGTGCCTCGATGGGCGATGGAGATCGTCCGCATGAGCGGTTCGGTCAGCGCGACGACGTCCATTCCCGGTGGGCGCAGGGTCAGTCCGAGATCGGAGACCAG
>NZ_JBHWUE010000096.1:0-36017 GCF_042738615.1 Rhodococcus sp. NPDC059968 | reverse complement strand
CCGCCCAATCAACCGTGCCTAAAGCAGCCACCCCTCTAACAGCCAGTTAGAACGTGAGCAGCAAACCCGCGTCCTTCAGGACCGGGTAGTTGATGTTTCGGAGGTTGCGCACGTGGGGTGCGAGCACCCCGCTGGTCGCCTGGACGATGCTCGCGTCGGGGATCATCAGCTCGCTGGCGCTCGGGGCTCTCGGAATTCTCGGGGCGACCGTCGGCGTCCGGGCGCATGCCGATCCGCTCACCGTCGGCGGCGAGATCCTGGGAGTCCTCGGCCTCGCGTTCGCCATCCGGGAGCTGGTGCGTCGTCCGGAACTGCTCGTGTGTGCAGGGGAGCGGGTGCTCGGCTGGGCCAACGCGTTTCTGCGCAGACCCGCGGCGTCGGGCGTCGATCGCGTCCGAGCCCTCGTCGAGCAACTGGCCCTCGTCCGGCCCCGCCCGAGGGACTGGGTGCTCGGGGGTGTGTTCGCGGGACTGAACTGGATCGGCGACCTGCTGTGCCTGATCGCCGCGTGTCGCGCGGTGGGCGTCACCGACGTCGGGATCGGCCTCGCGATGACGGCCTACGTCGCAGGCATGGCTGCGTCGAGCATCCCCCTGATTCCCGGCGGGATCGGCGTCGTCGACGGCGCCCTGATCGTGGCGTTCGTCGCCGGCGGGCTGGGCACGGACGAGGCGACGGCCGCCGTGATGCTGTACCGGCTGATCAGTTTCGCGCTGATCGGCGCGATCGGGTGGGCAGTGCTGTTCGCCGCCAGGTTCGCCCGGAGCGCGACCGCGCCCCGCCATCCGGGTGGATGACGGGGCGCGTGCGGGTGGGGTCAGGCCTGGAGGCCGGCCTCGATCTCGAGGGTGATGGTGATCTTGTCGCCGACGACGGCTCCGCCGCCTTCGAGGGGCATGTCGATGGTGATGCCGAAGTCCTTGCGGTTGAGGACGGTGGTGGCTTCGAAGCCGGCGACCGGGCCGTTGCCCATGCCGGGGTTGACGCCGTTGAACTCGAGGGCGAGCTCGACGGGGCGGGTGACGCCGTGGAGGGTGAATTCGCCCTCGACCACGTAGTCGTCGCCCTTGGGGCGGACGGCGGTGGAGGTGAAGGTGGCGGTGGGGTACTGCTCGGCGTCGAAGAAGTCGGCGGACTTGATGTGGGCGTCGCGGTCGGTGTTCTTGGTGTCGATGGTCGCGACCTGGATTTCGGCGGTGACGGCGGCGGTGCCGTCCTCGGCGACGGTGATCGCGCCGGTGAAGTCGTTGAAGGTGCCGCGGACCTTGCTGACCATCAGGTGGCGGACGGCGAAGCCGACGGTGGAGTGGACGGTGTCGATGGCCCAGGTTCCGGCGGTGAGGTTGGGCAGGGTGGCGGTGGCGGTGGTCATGAGGCTCCTCGAAGAACGGGTTGAACATCGCGTTCTATCCAAAATAATTGAACGCTCAACTACCACGATAGTTGAGCACGAGGATTCAGTCAACGAGTACTTGCGTTGCTGTACCGCGACTCTCACGCCGAGCCATGCTTCCGTATCGACGCCCTGCTGCGGGTGCTGTAACGAGCGGCACTACCCGCGAGTTGGACGTGCCACGCCTTCTCCTGCGTGTTCGAACACCGAAAAATGCGAGTCCGTTTACGCTGACATCTCCCGCCATGGTTGTCAGCGGTACTGCTCCCCCATCTGTTCGAATCGCGACGCCGTGCGCTTGCATCGACGGCGCGGGTCGGCCCAACCGACCATCAGTCCTGCACGGCGGCTGAGGAACTTGACGTTCGACACCGTGACTATCCACCTGCACTCCAAAAGCGCGAGGTCGGAGCCCGACGTACCCGCGAGACGATCCGAAATCGCCTGACAGTCAGAGGCAGGCTGAAAAGGCCCGGTGACCGCACACCCCAGCTAGCATAGGGCGCTCAATCATCGTGACGATCTCAGCTGGGCCACTCAACGCCGCAGGCACAGACCCTACCTCCGTTCCACACTCGAGATCCCACGAGGATCGTGAGCACCAGATGCGAAACTTCCGCCCTGTCTTGCGTCAGGGCCCTCAACCTCCAGGCGCTGCTGGTGGCACGTCATCACACGCGGCTACAGAGCGATTGGACGACGTGCTAAGTCACCTGCGCAAAGTGTGGGCTCCGCAACCTCAGGATTGGTCGTTACCGTCAGGTCGTCCGCTCCATCAGTTCTGCAGTGATGCGGTCGCGACCCTCACACCCGAGACCGCGTGGTCTCGGCTCGGTCGCGGCGCCGATCGTTTCCTCCGCTATTGCCGCGCTTACGACTTCAGCATCAAGCTCTTGTGTCTGAATCTATAGTTCGATCATGAACATTTGCGTTTTCCTTTCCTCTGCCGACCTCGACGAGCGCTACACACAGCCGGCCGCGGAGTTCGCAGAACTTATCGGCAAGGGCGGCCACAATGCGACGACGAAGCCGTCATCTTGCCGACCAAGGCCCCGCCCACACCACAAGGCGGGGCCTTTCTCACACCCCGATCATCGGCAACCACAGTGACGGCATCGTCGGCACCTTCAATGACGGGCAACAGCGGGTCGAGTTCGTCGAACCAGTTCCCGATTCGGCCCCCACCACCTTCAGCAGCGCGTTCAGCCCGCGATCGCCGCAACAGACGAATCCGTCGCGAGGGTGGTGGGCAGCCGGAACGTCATACTCCCGCACCCTCGCCACCCCCCCGGGCGCCGGCCGGCGCGGGGAACTGGGGTGGGTGGTCACCAACTCCTCGTGCTCGTCTTCATCACGCTCGCACGAACCGCTACCCGCACCTACCCTCGGTACGAGATTCTCGAAGGAATGACCTCCACATTGCCGAATCCCCTCTGCCTCAGTAGTTGTTCGGCGGCCCTTGACCGAAGTTCCATGTCAGCACCAGGACCCACGCGAACATTGACGATTGGGGTTGGCATTCCTGGCATCGCGAAGTACATCAATCGAACATACGGTGTGATTCCAGTCGGCCCCACCCTGTATTCGCATGGTGTGTAGTTCTGCCGGTCGAGATCGAACAGCCGCCACTCGCGCTCACTTGCGAATGCTGGCGACTTCACCTGCGCGAGTGCCTCAAGGCACAGCTGCATTGCCTCTTGGTCCGTCACTTCATCCGCGACGACTGTCTTCGCGGCATCCCGGAGGACATGGGCAGCGTCGCCATATTCGACCTTGTGAAGGCGTGTCACCGGAGAGAGAGGATCGACAGGCATGACGGCGAGGGGGTGACCCGCCCGGCGGATCATTGCCTCCAGAGCTGACTTTCGGAAGCCGATTGCGTAACCCTTGTCTGAGCCATACCCGCGCCACTGGCTCAGTAGATCGCCGTCCTCGCAGAAACATGCCGCATAGAAGTTGAGCCGATCCGGGCCGTAGATGTCCGAGGCCACCTCGAATGGAGCTTCCAGGTGGCCACCGAGCACTCCTTCCAGCCAAGTGACCGTCCCGTCCATTGCGCTACCTGGAGCGACCGGTGCACGGAGTTCTCGCAGCAGCTGCTTCCGGCCGTATTGCAGTTCCTTTGTGTCGTTGAGGTAGACAACGTCTGTCGCCCACAACGAGAACGAACCTGCGGTGGTGGTGATCTTCGCGTCCCACCCGGAGGGCTGCCCAACTGGAGACAGGATGCCCAGCAACCCCGCCGTCGACGTGTAGTGATACAGGATGTCATCATCGTCGTGATCTTCGTTGTGCACCGGATGATCCTATGACCGCGGTTCACGCGCCGACCTGCGCGTGCAGTTCGCCAACCGCATCGAAACGGCCATCATCTCCGCCGTAGACGCAGTTGCAGCCGCACGTATCCTCGTTCAACCACTGGAAACGATTGGTGCGGCCGAGGGAAGATTGTGTGCGGCCTCCGGACTTGTGTAGTCCCGGCCGGTCCGAACAAGTCCGCTGGGCTTTTCTCGTTACGCAAACTCGGGATGCAATAATCATCATGCGATCTGCAATAGTTACCCCCCGGATGTTATTATTGCAGCATGCCGAGTGACATTCGCATCCTGGACCTGGCGGACCTTGCCGCTGGGCAATGGGGCCTGTTCACCATGGCGCAAGCGCGTGAACTCGATCTTTCCGCCCAGCAGGTCGCTCGGCTGGCCAACTCCGGCGCGGTCGAGCGGCTGCGGCACGGGGTCTACCGGATCAGCGGTGCGCCGAGCGCGCCCGACGAACAACTGCGCGCTGCCTGGCTCATGATCGACCCGCGCAAGACCGCGGGTGAGCGCCTGGAGGCCGATCACCCGGCGATCGTCAGCCGTCGCTCGGCCGCACAGCTCCACGATCTCGGTGACCTCGACGCAGATGTCATGGAGTTCGCCACGTCACGTCGGCGGCAATCTCGCCTTTCCGATGTCCGCTACCACGTCCAGGTGTATGCCTCCGATCAGTGGACACTCGTGGGCGGCCTGCCGGTGACCACCGTGCTGGTCACGATTGCAGAGCTTGCTGCTGACCAACTCGATGGCGGTCATCTCGCGGGCATCATCCGTGATGCGCTCACCACCAATCGCGCCGACGCCGACGAGGTGAGCGCGGTGCTGCGGCCGTATGCCCACAGGTACGGTGCAGCGCTGGGTGATGGCTCGGGCCTGCTCGACCGGTTCCTCGCCGAAGCCGGTATCCCGAAGTCGACCCGCGCCCTCGGGCAGCATCTGGCCAGCCAGGGCGCACTGGATCTCACGCCGGTGTACCAGAAGGGAATCCTCGATGCATTCGCCGTGGCCAGCAACCCCGGCCTCGACCACATCCGCGACGCCTTCGCCGTAGCGAACCCCGCTGTTCACCAGGTTCTGAACGCACTGCAGACAATCGACCTGGCGTCAGTCGACCGGGAGCACGCGGCGATGTGGCGGGCAACGGACCGACAATAACGCGGCACGCACCGAGGCACCCTCCCGTTCGGTCCGCTCCCGACGATCAGCTACTGCGCCTTGCCCACTCAAGAAATGATGAGACACACATGACGAGAAGCTCGGCCGCACGCACGCCAGCGGCGTTCAAACGGTCCCTCAAAGATCGACTCAAGAAGGAGTCGAAGGAACGCGGCCGCGTATTCGAGCACCTGCATCGGGAGTTCTACCTTCAGCGATTCCTCGTCCGCGTCTTCTCACAACCCGGCGACCGGTGGCTGTTGAAAGGCGGAGCATCCCTGATCGTGCGGCTCCCGGATGCCCGCTACAGCCGCGACCTCGACCTCGTGCACACTGACGCCGACCTCGACGATGCGGTGGCTGAGCTGAAGACAGCGGCCGGGGTCAGCGACCTGGACCCGTTCCGCTTCCAAGTACGCGATGAGCCAGCGGAGATGACCGGCGGCATCGCGGGCGCAACGCTGAAGGTTGACGTCTATCTCGGAGTCGAACAGCTCTACGCGTTCCCCATCGACCTGGCCACCCAGCTTCTGCCGATCGGACCGATCGACTATCAGCAGCCGCGGCCGGTGGTAACGATGGACGAGCTGGCGGCGATGCCGACATTCGCCCTCTATCCACTCCCATCCCAGATCGCCGACAAGGTGTGCGCGATGTACGGGTTGTACGGCGAGGCAAAGAATCCCTCGTCGCGCTATCACGATTTGGTCGATCTCGCCTTCATCGTGTCCTGCTGGTCCTTCGACGCCGAAGCCCTCGGCCACGCGCTCGCGCATGAAGCCCAACGCCGTGGACTCACACTGCCCAGGGTCATGTCGAGTCCCGACGGTCAGTGGGTCGCCGGCTACGCCAAGACCGCCCGCGCCGTACCGGGGCTGCCCACCACAGCAGCCGGCCTCAAGGGCGCCCTGCGGCTCGTCGGAGCAGCGCTCGACCCTGTCCTCTCAAGCCAGAACAAGACCGGGTCCTGGGACCCGAACGCCGCGATCTGGCTTGCCCGACCCTAGCCCCGGCCCCCGACCGTCGGAAGCTCACTCAAACCCTCGGGCCCGTCGTCGGCGATGAGAAGTAGCCCCAAAAATATCGCCAAATCACCGCGGGGCCTCAGGATTCACCGGGCGGTCCGAGCGGGCGGGCGTTTGCGGCAACCGACTCGGGTGACATGCTCGATGAAGTAGCCGATCTGCCTATGGAACTTACTGGTGTGCTCGTCTTTTTCCACTGGGCATCAATACTTTTGAATTATCCACGCCACCCCATGCGCTGGAAGAAGTGCACTGCACCCCGCGAGCGGTGTCAGCTCGCGGGGTGCCGCATATTGTTGTGGATGATCCCCCGGTGGGCGGATCATCGCGCCGTGATCAGGCGAGTTCGAACCGGTCGAGCATCATCACCTTGTTCCACGCCGAGACGAAGTCGTGCACGAACTTGTCCTGCGCGTCGTCACAGGCGTAGACCTCAGCGAGCGCACGCAGCTCCGAGTTGGAACCGAAGACCAGATCGTTGCGGGTTCCGGACCACTTGACCTCGCCGGTGGCGGCATCCGTGCCCTCGTAGATGCCCTCCTCGGACGTCGGCGCCCACTCGGTGCCCATGTCGAGCAGGTTGACGAAGAAGTCGTTGGTCAACGATCCCGTGTTCGAGGTGAGGACACCGTGAGCCGACTGCTGGTGGTTCGCGCCGAGGACACGCAAGCCGCCCACGAGGACGGTCATCTCCGGTGCGCTGAGGGTCAGCAGGTTCGCCTTGTCGATCAGGGCGTACTCGGCCGGCAGCCGCTGTCCCTTGGCGACGTAGTTGCGGAATCCGTCGGCGTTCGGCTCCATGGCGGAGTACGACTCGACGTCGGTCTGTTCCTGAGTTGCGTCCGTGCGGCCCGGGGTGAAGGGCACCGTGACGTCGTGTCCGGCGTTCTTCGCGGCCTGCTCGACGGCGGCACTTCCGCCGAGGACGACGAGATCGGCGAACGAGACCTTGCCGGTCCCGGCGGAGTTGAAGGACTCCCGGATGCCCTCGAGTACGCGAATCACCGGTGCGAGCTCGTCGGGCTCGTTGACCTCCCAGCCGGCCTGCGGCTGCAGGCGGATGCGGCCACCGTTGGCGCCGCCGCGCTTGTCGCTGCCGCGGAACGACGAGGCTGCCGCCCATGCGGTGGAGATCAGCTGTGCGCCCGTCAGATCCGACTCCAGGATCCGGCTCTTGAGGTCGGCGATCTCGGCCTCACCGATGAGGTCGTGCTCGACGGCGGGAATCGGGTCCTGCCACAGCAGTGTCTCCTGCGGAACCTCCGGACCCAGGTAGCGGGAGACCGGTCCCATGTCACGGTGGGTCAGTTTGAACCAGGCCTTGGAGAACTCCTCGGCCAACTCTTCCGGGTGGTCGAGCCAGCGACGGGTGATCTGCTCGTAGATGGGATCCACGCGCAGTGCGAGGTCGCTGGTGAGCATCATCGGGGCGTGCCGCACCGAGGGATCACCGGCGTCAGGAACCAGGTCGGACGCGGCGCCGTCCGTGGGCCGCCACTGCCATGCTCCGCCGGGGCCCTGGTGGAGCTCCCACTCGTAACCGTAGAGGGTCTCGAGGAAGCTATTGTCCCAGGCCGTCGGGGTGGCGGTCCAGGCACCTTCGAGGCCGCTGGTGATGGTGTCCGTACCCTTGCCGGTGCCAAAGCTGTTCTTCCAGCCCAGGCCCAGCTGCTCGAGCGGGGCGCCCTCGGGCTCGGGTCCCACGTGCGGTTCGGGATCCGCGGCGCCGTGGACCTTGCCGAAGGTGTGGCCGCCGACGATGAGTGCGGCGGTCTCCACATCGTTCATCGCCATGCGGGCGAACGTGTCCCGGATGTCGACGGCCGAGGCCGCCGGTTCCGGGTTGCCGTTGGGGCCTTCCGGGTTTACGTAGATCAGACCCATCTGCACGGCGGCAAGGGGGTTCTCGAGGTCGCGTTCACCGGTGTAGCGCTCGTCGCCGAGCCAGGTCTGCTCCGGGCCCCAGTAGACGTCTTCGTCCGGCTCCCACTGGTCCACGCGGCCGCCGGCGAAGCCGTAGGTCTCGAAGCCCATCGACTCGAGTGCGACGTTTCCGGTGAGGATGATCAGGTCGGCCCACGAAAGTTTGCGGCCGTACTTCTGCTTGACCGGCCACACCAGTCGGCGTGCCTTGTCGAGGTTCGCGTTGTCGGGCCAGCTGTTCAGCGGAGCGAACCGCTGCATGCCCGCTCCCGCGCCTCCGCGTCCGTCCTGGATGCGGTAGGTGCCTGCGGCGTGCCACGCCATCCGGATGAAGAATGGACCGTAGTGGCCGTAGTCGGCGGGCCACCAGGCCTGCGAGTCGGTCATCGCGGCCTCGATGTCGGCCTTGACGGCTGCGAGATCGAGGGTGTTGAACGCTGCGGCGTAGTCGAAGTCTTCGTCCATCGGGTTGCCGACGGCGGGGTTCTTCTTGAGGATCTTGAGATTCAGCCTCTTGGGCCACCAGTCACGGTTGCTGCCGCCCTCGGTCGGATAGGGCCGGCGGTCCGGCATGACCGGACACTTCCCCTGTTCCTGGGGCTGATTCTCGTTCATCTCTTTTTCTCGGGTGACGTGTTCGTCTAACAAGGTCTTTCCTTCCGGGAGGATACGAAGTGAGCTGTGACCACGGGTGTGATCGCGAACTGGCTGTTGTCGAGCAGTTTGTGCACACGCCCCAGTTAATGACCTCGGCCTCGTCGATCGAGAACCCGTGGTTGTGAGACGCGGTCAGGCAGGGCGTTTCGCCGACCGCACAGTCCACGTCTGCGATGACCCCGCAGGACCGGCAGACGAGGTAGGCGATTCCGTGTCGGCATGCGGATTCGGTGCACCGCCTCCAGCACCGCGACCAGTGGGCGGGTCACGCGCAGATCGACTGTGCGCGATTGCGCCGCATAGTCCGACACGAAGGCATGGGGAAAATATGCCGCCTATTCTGGAATAAGTCAAGACTACGGCAGCCTTGGGGTGAGGTGCGATGGCACATCGCGGAACTTGCGTAGTTTCGCGGACGGTTGGGCTTGGGCGAGAATTTCCGCCATCCAATGGAAATGATCCGCGCGGCCGGCGGAACCGCGGTACACGAGGTTGATTGTTCGGGTGGGCGTAGGCGCGGCGAATCGCACTGCCGCCGTTGCTGTGCACTCGGTGTCGGTCGTGACGGCCGACTCGGGTACGACAGTTGCTCCGAGGCCCCCGGCGACGCAGTGCATTGCGGTTGCCAGGGAAGTGACGTGCGCGCTCGTGTCGCCGATGGCTCCGCGGGCCTGGCTGTGCAGCGTATCGCTGTCGTTGGGCAGGATCGACAGCGTGTCGAGTGCAGATAGCGGCACGGGGTCCGCGCCGGCGAGCGGGCTGTCAAGGGGCACCAGCAGAACGAACGCCTCTACGTAGAGTGGGATTTCGATAAGATCACCTCCAGTGCGCCCGAACGCAGGAAGCCCAGCAGCTGTGCCGTGTGGTCCTCGACTATCAGGGGCCGAATCTCAGGGCATCGTGCACGCAGCGCGGGGAGAGCCGTCCCGAACAGGTACGGGGCGACGGAGGGGGTCAAGCCGATCCGTAACGGCTCCGTTCGACAAGGAGGTAGGCCGGACGCTGCGGTGACGAAGTCGTCTGCGGCTTCCAGAGCGCGCGCGGCATGCGGTAGCAGTCGCCGGCCGATCGTTGTCAGAATCGCGCGTCGGGTACTGCGTTCGATCAAAGTGACCCCGAGCCCGGCCTCGAGGGTGGCCAGCCCCTGCGAGAGCGTGGGTTGGCTGATGCCGAGCTGACCTGCCGCGGAACCGAAATGAAGGTGGGTGGCCACCGCGGCGAAGGCGCGGAGTTGGGCCAGCGTGGGTCGATAGGTGTGCTCACTCATTGTGGCGCCGCCGAGGTAGCTGGTGGAAGAGCCCGGGTCGGGGCGATAACCGGTCCGGGTAAGCGTCGCCGTGACTGCCGCAAGAGCTGGTGGTGGAGCGGGAGTGTGGTGGGTGGGTGTCGGGTTGAGATGGCGGCGGTCGATCGTTGGTGCCTCCCCAGATTCCCCAGGCTTCGCCGCTGGCCAGGGCATAGCTGCGGCATTCTTGCCGGACCGGGCATCTCCCGCAGATCTCCTTCGCGACCCGTTCTCTGCGAATCCGAGCACCCCGGTCTTCGCCGTCCCGGGGGAAGAACACCTCGGAATCCATGATCGGCACAATGCGTCGAATTGCCGGTCCCAAAGGTGCATCAGGGGTCGCGGGCGACGGACAGACAGATAGGGCGATGCCATCGTCCTGTGTTTCTAGTGAGTCGTGGGCGGTGAGTGGTCGCAGCATTTCTGCTCTGCCTTATGTGGCCGTGTATTCAGCCGGTGCTCGACGGGACACGGCACCTCGAGTGAGTGTGCGGACGGGTCGGTGGCCTCCGGGAAGCACTGGGAAACATCCCAATTGCGTCATGCACCACTGGGACACGATCGCACTGCAGTTCCTCGACACACATTCGTACCCACCGTTCCTCTGTCCGAGCGAGGGCCATCTGGCGGATCAGCCCATGAAAAATATTGATCCCGGCACGGGGTGTCAGGAGCGCGATCAGGGCGTGGAGAATAAGCGTCGGCACTGGTGTCAATCCTGGTTCTACTGATGTCTCGGAAAGGTATTCGGCCTCGAATCATCGCGGCTCGAGGGATCGTTGTAATGGGAAGCCTGCGTTCGAAGCTGCGCCATGACGTTCGAGTTGTCCGGTACCGGTGCACCGTTTGCGGTGGTGAGTCCGTGGGGGTTGCTCATCGATCTCTCCTGTTGGTCACCCTGGCCGGACGCGGGTGAACGTCTCTGGGGCAGGAGTGTCCCTCAGAACCGGGCTCGGTGATGTCTCAATTTGATATTGGCAGGACAGGCGGGGCTCAATAGGCGATGCCGAACCCGCGGATCTTGCGGTGGATCGTGCCCTGGACATGCCCAACGCTGTCAGCGGAGGCAGTCTTGTCGCCCGCGGGGCGAGCGCCTCCACGATCGCGTCACGCTCGAGCGATTGAAGCTTGCTCAGGTTCGCCCGGGTGGTCGCTCGGCACTCGGCGGGCAGGGCGTCGGGCTCGATGACGCCGGAGCGGCCGGAGGCGATGAATTTCTTCGAGGACGCTGCGTAGGTGGGTGACATTTCCGCGCCATGCCAGGCGTGTGAGCTTGGTTCAACGATGCGGGCGAGAGCGCGAGCTCGGTGGCCCCGGCAGCGTTGAAAAGTGCCTGCACCAGGTCAGGGATGTCGTCGAGGTGACAGCGCAGGCGGACAGAACCGGGTGGGCGGCGCGGGTGAAACGGTGTCGACCGGAACGGGTTCGACATAGGCGGCCGTCAGGGCGTCGTTCTCACCCAGTGCTTCGGGCGGGCGTGACCAGGAAACGCGTAGCCAGTGACGGAGCCGGGGGTCGCCGGGTTGGGCGGGGGTGGGCTCGGTTGACGAAAAGGGGCAGCGGCGCTGGCTCTTTCGACGTTCTGATTGCGGGTGTGCTCGGGTTCTGTGCGCCCATCGTCGCTTTCCCGGGAGGGGTGGCTGTGGTGTCGCGGGCACGCCGCTCTCTGGTCGGAGCAGTGTAGGGAGCCTGTCAAGTGTGACATCAGTCTCAGACTGAGACGGCTGCGATGCGGATCACGGGGTTCAATAAATCGCACAACGTCCCCCCCAGCCGGCACAAGGCCGGCGTTCGATCTAGGAGGCGCACCTTGAGTAAACAGAGCCTGACGAAGGCCCACGCGAAGATCAGCGAGATGACGTGGGATCCGACCTTCGCGACCCCGGCCACCCGGTTCGGCACCGACTACACGTTCGAGAAGGCTCCGAAGAAGGACCCTCTCAAACAGATCATGCGGTCCTACTTCCCCATGGAGGAGGAGAAGGACAACCGCGTCTACGGCGCCATGGACGGTGCCATCCGCGGCAATATGTTCCGCCAGGTCCAACAGCGTTGGATGGAATGGCAGAAGCTGTTCCTGTCGATCATCCCGTTCCCGGAGATCTCGGCGGCCAGGGCGATGCCGATGGCCATCGACGCCGTCCCCAACCCGGAAATCCACAACGGGCTGGCGGTGCAGATGATCGACGAGGTTCGGCACTCGACGATTCAGATGAACCTCAAGAAGCTGTACATGAACAACTACATCGACCCGGCCGGGTTCGATATGACCGAGAAGGCGTTCGCGAACAACTACGCCGGCACCATCGGCAGGCAGTTCGGTGAAGGGTTCATCACCGGTGACGCGATCACCGCGGCGAACATCTACCTGACCGTGGTGGCGGAGACGGCCTTCACGAACACCCTGTTCGTGGCGATGCCCGACGAGGCCGCAGCAAATGGTGATTACCTGCTGCCCACCGTGTTTCACTCGGTGCAGTCCGACGAGTCACGGCACATCTCCAACGGCTACTCGATCCTGCTGATGGCCCTGGCCGATGAGCGCAACCGTCCACTGCTCGAGCGGGATCTGCGGTACGCGTGGTGGAACAACCACTGCGTCGTCGACGCCGCGATCGGCACGTTCATCGAATACGGGACGAAGGACCGCCGCAAGGACCGGGAAAGTTACGCCGAGATGTGGCGTCGATGGATCTACGACGACTACTACCGCAGCTACCTCATCCCGCTCGAAAAGTACGGGCTGACGATCCCGCATGATCTGGTCGAGGAGTCGTGGAAGCGGATCACCGAAAAGGGTTACGTGCACGAGGTGGCGCGGTTCTTCGCGACCGGTTGGCCGGTGAATTACTGGCGGATCGATACTATGACCGACAAGGACTTCGAGTGGTTCGAGCACAAGTACCCGGGCTGGTACTCGAAGTACGGCAAGTGGTGGGAGGAGTACAACCGCCTCGCCTACCCGGGCAGGAATAAGCCGATTGCCTTCGAGGAGGTCGGGTACCAGTACCCGCACCGCTGCTGGACCTGCATGGTGCCCGCCCTCATCCGCGAGGACATGGTCGTGGAGAAGGTGGACAACCAGTGGCGGACCTACTGCTCGGAAACCTGCTACTGGACCGACGCCGTCGCGTTCCGTGAGGAGTACCAGGGCCGCCCGACCCCGAACATGGGACGGCTCACCGGATTCCGGGAGTGGGAAACCCTGCATCACGGCAAGGACCTCGCCGACATCGTCCAAGACCTCGGTTATGTCCGCGACGACGGTAAGACTCTCGTCGGTCAGCCGCACCTGCACCTGGACGACCCGAAGAAGCTGTGGACCCTCGACGACGTCCGCGGAAATACGTTCCAGAGCCCCAACGTGCTCTTGAACCAGATGTCTAACGACGAACGCACAGCCCACATCGCGGCCTACCGCGCCGGCGCAGTTCCCGCCTGACACAGCCTGACCCAGGCTCGGTGGGCGGCGCCTGATCACCACGGCGCCGCCCACCGCACCCAGCGCAATCATCCACGAGCCCAGGAGATACCCCGTGGCCGACACTCACCGGATCAACTTCGAGCCCGTCGACATCGAGATGGAAGTCGGCGAAGACGAGTACATCCTCGATGCCGCCTTCCGACAAGGCATCCATCTGATGCACGGCTGCCGCGAAGGACGATGCTCGGCCTGCAAATCCTTTGTCCTCGACGGCGATATCCAGATGGAGAACTACTCGACGTTTGCGTGCAACGAAGCCGAGGTCGACGAGGGACACGTCCTGCTCTGTCGCTCGACTGCGTACAGCGACTGCACCATCGAACTGCTCAACTTCGACGAGGACGAACTCCTCGGCGGTGTCCCCATCCAGGATGTGCGCACTCGGGTGACCGGGATCGAGCCGATGACCCCGGACATCGTCTCGCTTCGCCTGCAGCCCGTCGAACCCGAGACATTCGAGTTCAAACCCGGCCAGTACGCCGACCTGCACATCCCCGGCACCGAGGAACATCGCTCCTTCTCGATGGCGACGACCCAGACGCCGGGTCACGTGGAGTTCCTCATCAAGAAGTATCCCGGCGGCAAGTTCGCCGGCTTGCTCGACGACGGGATCTCGGTGGGTGACGACATCTCACTGACCGGCCCCTATGGGTCGTTCACCCTCAAGGACGCCCACGTCCTTCCCGTGGTCTGCATCGGTGGCGGGGCGGGGATGGCTCCGATCCTGTCGCTGCTGCGGCACATGAGCGAGACAGCCAACACGCGGCCGGTGCACTTCTACTACGGGGCCCGCACACCGCGGGACCTGTTCTACCTCGACGAAATCCTCGAGCTCGGCAAGAACCTGACGGACTTCACGTTCGTCGCCTGCCTCTCGGAAACGATGGACCCGGTCACGTCGGGCCTGATCACGTTCGAGGACGGCAACGTCACCGACGTGGTCGATCGCCGGGAATCGGACATCGCCAAGTCCGAGGTCTACCTGTGCGGCCCCCCGCCCATGGTCGATGCCGCGCTCGCACTGCTCGAGGCCAAGGGAGTCCCGAACGACCAGGTCTTCTACGACAAGTTCACCAGCCCCGCCTTCGAGTAACTGCAGCGGGCATCCCGCCCTCCAATCCATCGACAGGAACCGAAAAGATGACTGCAACCAAAGAGCCCAAGCAACGCAGCTTCCCCTCGATCGAATTCACCGACTCCGAGGCGGGTGCACTCGAGTTCCCGAGCTCGAAGAGCAGAACCTACAGCTACTACACGCCGGCGAAACGGCGGGCGACGATGTACGAGGACGTCACCGTCGACGTGCAGCCCGACCCCGACCGCCACCTCTCCCAGGGCTGGATCTACGGCTTCGGCAACGGTCCCGGCGGATACCCGAAGGACTGGACGGCCGCGACGTCGTCGAACTGGCACGCCTTCCTCGACCCGAACGAGGAATGGGACCAGACCATCTTCCGCAACAACTCCAAGGTCGTGCATCAGGTCGAACTGTGCCTGTCCAACGCCAAGCGGGCGCGGGCCTACGACGGATGGAACTCGCCGTGGCTCAAGTTCATCGAACGCAACCTCGGTGCGTGGATGCACGCGGAGAACGGTCTGGCACTGCACGTGTTCACCGCCATCCAGCGTTCGGGCCCGACGAACATGATCAACACCGCCGTCGCCGTCAACGCCGTCCACAAGATGCGGTTCGCGCAGGATCTCGCGCTGTTCAACCTCGACTTGTCCGAGGCCGCCGAGGCCTTCGACGGCGCCGCGCACAAGGAAGTCTGGCAGGCGGCGCCCGAATGGCAGCCCACCCGTGAGGTCGTCGAACGCCTGACCGCGGTGCCGGACTGGTGTGAGCTGCTTTTCGCCACCAACATCGTCTTCGAACAGCTGGTCGGCTCGCTGTTCCGCAGTGAATTGGTCATGCAGATCGCCGCCGGTAACGGCGACTACATCACCCCCACCATCGTGGGCACCGGCGAGCACGACTACGACCGCGACCTCGCCTACACCCGCAACCTGTTCCGGTTGCTCACCCGCGACCCCGAGACCGGCGATGCGAACAAGGAACTCTTCGGCACCTGGCTCGCCATCTGGGTGCCACGGTGTCTCGACGCCGCCCGGGCGCTGCAACCGATCTGGTCGCAGCCGGCCGACAAGGCCGTCACCTTCGCCACCAGTTTCGACGCCGCCACCGACAAGTTCCGTTCCCTGCTCGAGGACCTCGGGCTCGACCTCCCCAAGGAGTTGGACCAGTGAGCATGCAATTCGGATCGTCCACCGAGTTCTCCAACATGTGTGGCGTCACCCTGATGAACACCCCCATCGGCCGTGTCGTCGCGGAGGTGATGGGCGCCAAGGACGGCGTGGAGCTGACCGAGTACCCCTCGATGATCCGCGTCGACGGCCAGAAGCTGCTCAACTTCGACTACGAGGAACTCACCGACGCCCTCGGCGAGGAATTCGACGGCTCCATCTTCGAGGAGATCAGCTCCACCCACTACGGACGCATGGTCCACCTCGACGACAAGACCATGCTGTTCGCCAGCCCCGAGGACGCCGCCGAATACATCGGCTTCGATCTCACGGAGCGTCAGTGATCTAGCCCCTGAGATCACCTATGTCCGTCGGCGCCGCCGATTCACCTTCGAAAGTGCGGCGGCGCCGGCAGACAACTCGACATAGCCGCCTTTGATTCCTCGCCTTCCCTCAACGAAAGAGACCGTCGTGAAAGCACTTGTGTTCCAGGGCCCGGGCTCGATGTCGTGGACCGACGTTCCGGACGCACAACTGATCGACCCCACCGACGTGGTGGTCCGGGTCGATACGACCACGATCTGCGGCACCGACCTGCATATCCTCAAAGGCGACGTGCCAGCCGTCACGCCCGGTCGGGTGCTCGGCCACGAGGCGGTCGGCACCATCACCGACGTCGGGACGGCGGTCACCTCGCTCGAAGTCGGCGACCGGGTGCTTGTGCCGGCCATCACCTCATGCGGCAAATGCGCACCCTGTAAGACCGCGATGCCCTCGCACTGCGCGTCCGTCGGTGGTATCGGCTGGATCTTCGGCCACCTGATCGACGGCACACAGGCCGAGTACGTACGCGTTCCCTACGCCGAGACCAGCGTGCACGTACTGCCCAAGGGTGTCACCAACGAGCAGGCGATCTTTCTGGCCGACATCCTTCCGACCGGTTTCGAGATCGGCGTGCAGAACGCGCACATCAAGCCCGGAGACACCGTGGTCGTCGTCGGGGTCGGCCCGGTCGGACTATCCGCGATCCGCACCTCCGGCCTGTACAGCGCCGCGACCGTCATCGCCGTCGACCTCTCGGAGGCCAGGCTCAAACGTTCGCTCGATTTCGGCGCCGACGAGACGATCAACAGTGACAGAGAGGACGTGCGTGAACGCGTCCTGGAACTCACCAACGGTCAGGGCGCGAACGTGGCGA
Source organism: Rhodococcus sp. NPDC059968 (assembly GCF_042738615.1). Lineage (NCBI taxonomy): Bacteria > Bacillati > Actinomycetota > Actinomycetes > Mycobacteriales > Nocardiaceae > Rhodococcus > Rhodococcus sp. NPDC059968. Next base: position 19,332 of record NZ_JBHWUE010000096.1, on the reverse strand, counting down.
TCGAGGCCGTCGGGATCCCGGCGACCTTCGAACTGTGCACCACGCTGGTGCGCCCCGGGGGACACATCGCCAACGTCGGCGTGCACGGAAAACCCGTGAACTTGCACCTCGAAGACCTCTGGATCAACAACATCACCATCACCACCGGCCTGGTCAACGGCACCACCATCGCCACGCTCCTGGATCTGGTGGCCCACGGCAAGATCGACGCCGGCGCGTTCGGCACCCACTCATTCGGTCTCGACCAGATGATCGAAGCATATGACGTCTTCGCGCACGCGGACTCCCACGACGCCTTGAAGGTCACCATCTCTCGGTGACCAACGACCCCGACGTTGCCATATCCGGTTCTGTACCAACCGATCCCATCAATTGGAGCACGTAAGATGTATGAGAAGAACGGCGAGAAGTACTACATCGTGGACGCGCATGTAGCCCTCTGGGACGCCCGCGAGTCGAACCAGAAGAACGTGCATGGCAAGCAGTTCATCGACTGCTTCTACGACTACCACAAGAACCTCAGCCCCGAAGAGGTCGTGTGGGACTACGACACCTACACGTACTACGGCGGTGACCGTCTGATGCAGGACCTGTTCGTGGACGGATACGTCGACCACGCGATCTTCCAGCCGGCGTTGCTGAGCGAGTTCTACCGCAACGGATTCGGGCAGACCGAGGAAGCGTTCGCCCTCACCCGGAAGCACCCCGACAAGCTCACCTACAACCACGCCTACGACCCTCGTTACGAGGAGGCCGGGCTCGAGCAACTGCGCAGGGACGCGGCTCGGATGAACCTGCAGGGCGTCAAGCTCTACACCGCCGAGTGGCACGGAGACTCCCGCGGCTACAAGCTCGACGACCCGTGGTCACGGCGGTACCTCGAAGAGTGCATCAAGCTGGGGATCAAGAACATTCACATCCACAAGGGCCCCACGATCCGACCCCTGGACCGCGACGCCTTCGACGTGGCGGACGTCGACAAGGTCGCCACCGACTACCTGGACCTGCGTTTCGTCGTCGAGCACGTCGGCCTGCCGCGGCTCGAGGACTTCTGCTGGATCGCGACCCAGGAGTCGAACGTCTACGGCGGCCTCGCGGTGGCGTTGCCCTTCATCCACACCCGCCCAAGGTATTTCGCGCAGATCATCGGCGAGCTCCTCTACTGGATCGGTGAGGACAAGATCCTGTTCAGCAGCGACTACGCGCTGTGGACCCCGAGGTGGCTGATCGAGAAGTTCGTCGACTTCCAGATCCCCGAGGACATGCAGACCGACTACGCCCCGATCACGGTCGAGCAGAAGAAGAAGATCCTCGGACTCAACGCGGCGGCGCTCTACGACATCGATGTTCCCGCGGAGCTGCGGCTGTCCGAGCCGGCGGGGCAGGAGGGTGTCGAGGTGGCGGCGGGAGCGAGGGAGGTCGTGTCATCATGACCACCCTTGCCGTCTGCGCGGAGGAGGACATCCTCGCGGCGCTCGCGACGGTCACCGACCCGGAGCTCGACGAGCCGATCACCGAACTCGGTTTCGTCCGGTCGGTGATGCTCGACGACGACGGCGTGACAGTGCACCTGCGGCTGCCGACCGCCTTCTGCTCACCGAACTTCGCCTACCTCATGGCCGCCGACGCCCAGGACGCCCTACGCCTGGTAGAGCACATCGGACGGGTGCGGGTGCTGCTGGACGATCACCACGACAGCGACAAGATCAACGCCGGTCTCGCGGCGGACGCCGGATACCTGGGCACGTTCGGCTCCGAGGCGGAGGAAAGCCTGAGCGAGCTTCGCAGGATATTCCTCCGCAAGGCGCACGCGGCGGCGATGGAGCGGTGCGTCGAAGCGCACCTGAAGCGAACAGAACTGGGCGTGAACGAGATCTACAAGCTCACACTCAGCGACCTCCCCCCAGGCAAGGACAAAGCGGCACTGCTGCGGCGCCGCATCAGCATCGGGTTGAGCATCTGTCCGGCCAGTCGGGTGTTCGTCGACGACGAGGGGCGTGTCATTGCGCGCGAGGCGGTGCCGATGCGCCTGCGTTTCGCCAAGTCCGTCCGCATCTCGATGGAAGGCAACGCGCACTTCTGCCGCGGGCTACTCGCCACCCGCTACGCCGACAGCGACCCCGCCGGCGCCACCCCCCGAATCACCGACATCAGAACCACCAGGAGCCCGCAATGAAGGCCGTCCAGGTTGTGGGATACCACACCAAGCTGCAGCTCACCGACATTCCCGAACCCGAGGTCGAGGGCCCACTGGATGTCATCGTGCGGATCGGCGGCGCGGGTGTGTGCCGCACCGACCTCCACGTCCTCGAAGGACAGTGGGAGGCGAAGTCCGGTGTCGCGCTGCCGTACACGATCGGTCACGAGAACGCCGGCTGGGTCCACGCCGTCGGCGGCGCCGTCACCAACGTGACGGTCGGCGACAAGGTGATCCTGCACCCGCTCATCACCTGCGGCCTGTGTCGCGCCTGCCGGTCCGGCGACGACGTGCACTGCCAGAACAGCCGGTTCCCCGGCATCGACACCCACGGCGGCTACGCGGAATACCTGCGCACCACCGCCCGCAGCGTGGTGCGGATCGACGACTCGCTCGAACCGGCCGATGTCGCCGCTCTCGCGGACGCAGGCCTGACCGCGTACCACGCCGTTGCCAAGGTCGCGAAGACGACTCGGCCCGGCGATGTGTGCGTGGTGATCGGCGCCGGCGGGCTCGGCCACATCGGCATCCAGGTCCTCAAGGCGATCTCCGGGGTGACCGTGGTCGTGCTCGACCGCAACCCCGCGGCCGTCACGCTCGCCGTGAGCATCGGCGCCGACCACGGGATCGTCGCCGACGGCACCCACATCCAGCAGGTCTTGGACCTGACCGGCGGACACGGCGCGGAAGCCGTCGTCGATTTCGTCGGCGAGGGCGGTGCAACCGCGGAAGGGATCGCGATGCTGCGCCGCGCCGGCAACTACTACGTCGTCGGATACGGCGAGAACATCGACGTCCCCACGATCGATGTGATCTCCACGGAGATCAACTTCATCGGAAACCTGGTCGGCTCCTACAACGACTTGCAGGAGCTCATGACCCTCGCCGCCCGAGGCAAGGTGACTTTGCATACGACCAAGTACCCGCTCGAAGAATTCCAGAAAGCACTCGACGATCTGGATTCGGGGCGGGTGCGCGGCCGGGCGATCCTCGTTCCCTAGACCGCGTTCCTCCACTTCAGTCAGCACGAAAGGAAACACAGCCATGGCCAAGGAGCTGCGGTACAACAAGCAGGCACGTCTTCTCCTCGAGCACGGTGTCAACGCCCTCGCCGATGCGGTCAAGGTGACCCTCGGCCCCAAGGGGCGCAACGCCGTACTCGAGAAGCTCACCGGCCCGCCCACGATCACCAACGACGGGGTCACGATCGCCCGGGAAATCCAACTGCGCGACCCCTTCGCCAACATGGGCGCCCAGCTGGTCAAGGAGGTGGCGATGAAGACCAACGGCGTCGTGGGTGACGGCACCACCACCGCCACCGTGCTGGCACAGGCGATGGTGCGCGAGGGAATGCGCGCCGTCGACGCCGGCGCCAACCCCATGCGGGTGCGCCGCGGCATCGAACAGACCGTCCCGGTCGTCGTCGACTCGCTTCGCCAACAATCGACACAGGTCGGCGGCCAGAGCGACCTCCAGCGAATCGCGAGCCTCGCCGCAAGCGATGACGAGGTCATCGGCCAGGCCGTCGCCCAGGCAGTCGACTACGTCGGCAAGTCCGGGATCGTCACCACCGAAGAGAGCGACACCCTCGGCATGTCGGTCGACATCGTCGACGGCATCGAATTCGACCACGGCTACATCTCCGGCTACATGGTCACCGACCCCGAGCGGATGGAAGCGGTCCACGACAATCCGCTGATCCTGCTGACCAACAAGAAGATCAACCAGGTCCAAGACATCATGCCGAGCATCGAGGTGGCCAAGCGCGCCGACCGGCCCCTCGTCGTGCTGGCCGAGGACGTCGACGGTCCCGCCCTGCAACTTCTGGTCGGCGGCAACATGCACAAGACGATGCAGTCGGTCGTCGTCCGCGCGCCCGGCTTCGGTCACCGCCGCGTCGCCGAGCTCCAAGACCTCGCGGTGGCATTGGGCGGGCATGTCATCGCCAAGGACACCGGCATCGAGCTGTCCGAGATATCTCTCGAACACCTCGGTGCGTGTGACCGCATCACCGTGACCGAGAACGAGACGACGATCGTCGGCGGGCACGGCGACCCGAGCCTGGTCGACGCCCGCATCGCGCAACTCGAGGCGCAGCTCGAGCGGGCGAAGATCGACGCCGATCAGGACAGCCTCGAGCTGCGTATCGCCCGGCTCACCGGGCGGGTCGCCGTCATCCGTGTCGGCGGCGCCACCAGCGTCGAACTCAAGGAACGGATGCTGCGGGTCGAAGACGCCCTGGCCGCTACCCGGGCGGCCCTCGAGGAGGGCATCCTGTCCGGCGGTGGCACCGCCCTGACCCAGGCACACCGCGCACTGGCCGGACTCGACCTTCCGGGAGACGAGGGGATCGGGTGCGACGTCGTCCGGCGAGCCCTGGCCGAGCCCCTGCGTTGGATTGCCATCAACGCCGGTTTCGACGGTGACGAGGTCGTCGACACCGTCGCGGGATTGCCCCTGGGCCACGGGTTCAACGCCCTGACAGGGGAATACGGCGACCTGTTCGAGGATGGGGTCATCGACCCCTTCAAGGTCACCCGCGCAGCGCTCGAAAGTGCCGCATCCATCGCGGCCCTGCTCATCACGACCGAGACCGCCGTGGTGGAGGAGGTCTTCGGTAACCCCGGCGCCATCGAAGCACCCGGGTTCGGCGACCTCGCCGAGGGCATGATCCGCCCATCGAACATCTACTGACCTGTCACACTGGTCGCGGTCGGCCACACCTCGTGTCTTCCCGCGAGGCAGTGGCCGACCACGCCACCGCGCCCTGACAGGAAACCGCTGTGATGCTGCCGCGCAGGACAGCAGCCGCGTACAGCTTTATGTCCGGTGTTCGTCGTCTCATAATTCCCGACATCACTGCTATTCGGGTTGTCGGGGCGCGGTCTCATTCTTTTCGACCGAAGTTTTCTTCTTCTTCCGTCACACGCAGTTCGCGTTTCGACCGGAAAAACTGATTGGGGTCACGATGATCTTTATTGTGGTGAAGTTCACTGTTCTCGACAAGCATCAGGACGATTGGCTGCTGGTCACGAGGGAATTCACCGATGCCACGCGGGCCGAACCGGGAAACCTCTGGTTCGAGTGGTTCCGCAGTGCAGACAATCCCGCCGAATATGTCCTGGTAGAGGCATTCCGGGATCCTGAATCCGGCGCCGATCACGTCAACGCCGATCACTTCCGCAAGGGGCTGGAATCCATGCGCCCGGCGCTGAGCGAAACGCCTCAGATCATCAACACCGAAATTCCCGGCGCCGACTGGTCACGCATGGGTGAACTCGAAATCACTCAGTAGTTTACCCACACAGCATCATCGGCGGATTTCCGTGAGTCACGACACGGCCTGCCCGGTATCGGGGGGACACGAAATTGTTTTCGCGCCGTTTCCGACGCCCGGGCCAAACCTGACCGGGTTTGACACAGTGCGCCCGGAGCGTCATCGGTGGGCGATGTGAAACCGACCACCGATGTCTGCGGCGGACGACTGCTCCGCTCGGGGCCCTGGAGCGGGTGCGACACAGACAAAGAACCAGCGCGAAAGGACGACATCATGACCGGAGTGGTGGCAGATCCCGTCGCCGAGTTGACGGTGCTGCTCGGTGATGCGGTCGTCGACGACCCCGACCGGATGATTGCCTATAGGCGGGACCAGTCACTGCTGACCCCCTTCGGCGACCCGCTCACGCTGGTTCGGGCCCGGACCGTGGCCGACGTGGCCACCACGCTGAAAACTGCTCACCAGTATGGTATTTCGGTTGTCACCCGCGGCGCGGGTACCGGACTGGCCGGCGGCGCAAACGCGCTCGATGGCTGCATCGTCCTGAGCACCGAGAAACTGAACCGCATTCTGGAGATCGACGAACGATCCCGCACAGCTACCGTCGAAGCCGGTGTGATCAACGGCGACTTAGCCGCCGCGGTTGCCGGACACGGACTCTGGTATGTGCCCGACCCCGGTAGCCGCGCCATCTCCACCATCGGCGGAAATCTCGCGACCAACGCCGGCGGGGCGTGCTGCGCCAAGTACGGTGTCACCTCCGACCACGTCGCACGGATCACGGCGGTGCTGGCGGACGGACGAATCATCCACACCGGCTCCGCCACCCGGAAGAACGTCGCCGGCCTGAACCTCACGCAGCTTCTCGTCGGATCCGAAGGCACGCTGGCGGTGATCGTCGAGGCTACGATGCGGCTACGCACGAAGCCGTCCGAGACCGCCACCGTCGTTGCCGCCTTCGCCGATCCCGTCCACGCTGTGGACGCGGTGATGGCAATTCAAACCGTGGCGGATCCGTGCCTGGTCGAACTGATGGACCAGACGACCATCACGGCAGTCAACGACATGACGCACATGGGCCTCGACGAATCGGCTGGTGCGTTGCTGCTCATCCAATGCGACGGCGACGGTGCGGTCACCGAGGCCGACCGGTGTGCGAAAGCGTGCCGCAACGCCGCCGCCACCGAGATCTACGAGACCACGGACCCCGCCGAAAGCGACGGCCTCATCCAGGCACGTCGCGTCGCGCTGACCGCCCTCGAACGCCGCGGCAGCACGCTGCTCGACGACCTCGCCGTCCCGGTCCCCCGATTACCGGAGATGCTCACCGCCATCACCGCCATCGCCGACCGCCACCAGCTTCTCATCGGCACCTTCGGGCACGCCGCCGACGGAAACCTGCACCCGACGATCGTGTTCGACGCAGCGGACGCCGACATGACCGCTCGCGCACACCGCGCCTTCGACGACATGGTCGCCCAGTGCCTGGCGCTGGGTGGATCGATCACCGGAGAGCACGGAATCGGGGTGCTCAAGCGGCCCTATCTCGAGTCCATGATCGGTCCGACGGAACGAGAACTGATGGCCGGAGTCAAAGCCGCCTTCGATCCCACAGGGATCCTGAACCCCGGCCGGGCGGTATGACCAGCAGCAGAAGGAGAGCCATGTCCGACCAAGTCGATAACGACGTGCTGGAGCGCGGCGTCCTCTGGGCGCTGCCCGGCGGTGGTGGCGCCGAAGACATCAAAGAGACGAGTGTGACCGCCAGGCACCGTCAGACCGGAAATGGCAATCAACCGGCACACGCAACACGCCCCGAACCCGGCGTGTTGACCCAAAGAGATCTTGCCCTGGTAATCGAGGCCCTCACCGGCGTTCGCTCATGAGAGATGCGGACCGGCGCGGAACCGCCGCACCCTCATCTCTCACGCAGCGGAACCGCGGTGAACGACCCTACGCTCCCCTGACCGTCATCGCCGGCGCCATCATCAACGGCATCGGCTGTTCGTCGCCTGTCCGCAGACCCCACGGCGTCTCAAAATGAGACCTGTATCACGTTGAGACGGCGTAATCTCGACTGCGGAGTAGGCGGACATGCCGACTGCGAAGTAGCTGGAAAGGCAAGGCGTAAACCGATCATGACGACCAAGGACACGCATGAGGCGCGTGAGCGTTTCCTGACCGAACATGATCTGGATCACTCTGTGCGGGAGAGTATTTCGATGTCATGGCGACGGTCCGAGCTGCTCAAGGTGCGAGCCGATCGGCTCGACCCTCCCTTCGTGCGCGAACCGAATCTGGACAGCCCCCTCGTATCGGCGGCCGCCCCGGTGCTCCAACAATTGGCAGACGGACTGGCCGACGAACCCGTGGGCGTCATCCTGACGTCGGCCGACGGGGTGGTACTGACCAGGATCTCCACCAGCAACCGCCTCAACCGAGCCCTCGACAACGTCCAGCTGGCACCGGGCTACAGCTACTCCGAGGAATTCGCCGGAACCAACGGAATCGGCACCGCACTCGAAACTCGCAAACCCACGCTGGTGACCGGACCCGAACACTACGCCGATTGTCTCGAACACCTCGCGTGCGCGGGGGTCCCGATCATTCACCCGATATCCGGCACCCTCGTCGGTGCGCTCGACCTCACCGGCTGGGTGGAGGACGGCGGCCCCTTGCTCGCCACGCTGGCGAAATCCGCCACGAACCAGATCGAAGGCCGGTTACTCGAACAGTCCAGTGCAGCGCAGACCGCCCTGCTCAACGCGTACCTGAGGGTCTGCCGCCGGCTACCGCAGGCCGGGGTCCTCGCCCTCGGCGACGATGTTGTCCTGATGAACCAGCGACTGCGACGGGCGCTGGACACCCAGGACCAGGCCGCGCTACTCGAGTACGCCGTCGACTCGACACACCTGACGGCCGCACACAGCCTCGTCACCGTCCTTCCGAGCGGACGAACTGTCCGCCTCTCCTGCACGGACGACTTTTCTTCCGGCCCGCGGGGCGAGGCGGCCCTCTTTCACGTGCATCTCCTCGATACCTCCGCCGTGCCGAGCTCCCCGGTCCGGCGCAACGCGATCGCATTGCCCGGCATCGCGGGAACCAGCTCGTCGTGGCGCCGCAGCTGCGAACAGATCGCCCGCTGTGTGCGTGAACGACAGTGGGTCGTCGTCTCGGGCGAGCAGGGTACCGGCCGATGCGCCACACTCAAAGCTGCCGCCGAGCAATACGATCCGAATTCTCAGCCGCGGATCTTCACCACCAAGGACTTTCGGAACCGCTCAGCGGCACTCGCAGCCCTCGAGCACGAACTCGACCAGGAACATTTCAGCATCATCATCCGCGACCTCGACCTGCTCACCGAACCCCAGCTGACCGCCATCGCCGAGCTCCTCCAAGGGCGTGAGCACGCCGGATGGGCCGGTGCCACCATCGGGAGCAACACCGACCACGACACCACCGTCGGCGCGTTGATCCTGCCCCTCTTCGGCCAGACCGTGTCCGTCCCCGCACTGCGTCACCGGATCGAGGACCTCCACGACCTCGTGCCACTTCTGCTCCGCCAGCTCAGTCGCGGCGACGAGCTGTCCCTCTCCCCCCCGGCCATGCGGCAACTGTGCAAATACAACTGGCCCGGCAACGTCGAACAGCTGCGACAGATCCTCCACGAGGTGGTGCAACGGCAACGCTCCGGGATCGTCGCGGTCGATCAGCTACCACCAACGTGTCGGGCCCTCAGCCGGCACACCCTCACCCAGATCGAGGCCCTCGAACGCGACGCCATCGTCCGCAGCCTCGAGGAGAACCACCGCAACAAGAAGGCAGCCGCAACGGCCCTCGGTATCTCGCGTGCCACGATCTACCGCAAGATTAACGAGTTCGGCATCGACCTCTGACACCCGGATCCCGGTTTCACTTTCTCCGCGCTGACCCGGCCGCAGAACGCCGTTGCGCCGCAAGATGTTGCCGTCGGGCAAAGCCTCGAGCACGCACGGCCGTGAAGCGCCGCCGGGGGTGAGGCGTGCACGAGCTCTCCGCCACGCCGTGTAGAAAAATGAGACGCTCGTCACATCAGGTCGGGCACACCATAGAGACACACAATCATTGCGTAACTGGCCGGGCACCCCCAGCGAGTTCGCCCCGGCTTCTACCGCCGCACTGTGGAACAGCTAGCCGGAACGTGGAAGGGCCGACCGCCATGACTATCACGAAGAACAAGAACAGTGCAGGCGCGGGTTCCGCCCATCCGATTGTCACCGCAGCGCGGGTCTGGCTCGTCGCCGCCTTGAGTAACACGGGCGAGCCCGCCGACCGGCCCGTCGTGCGCGACGATCTGATGCGCACCTGGCTACCCGACCGGGGCAGCGGCTACCGCAGCCCCAATGGCCGACGCCGTGTCACGTGGGCGGAACTGCACGCCCGGTTCGATCTCGTGGAGGTGACCGCATAATGTCCGCAACCACGGACACCGCGCCGGGGCAAGGGACCCGTTGCGAGCAGTCCTTCCAACCCGGAGTGCACCACCACCACGGCAGTGTGTCACTCGCTGCGCGGCTTCGGCGTGAAGACGTCGCCGAGGAGTTTCTCCTCCTGTCACCAGATGATCGGATCACCTGTCCTGTGCATCGGCGGTGGATCCACCAGTGCGCCGCCTCGCCGGCTCACGTCAACTCGGTCACCCGACATCGCTGGTGTCGCAGGTGCTCTGCGCCGTTGACGGTCATCGTCGACGAGATCGCCCGCACGGTGACCATGCGCTGTCCGCGTTGCGGCGACGGCAGCAGCCCTGCAACGACTCGACTGATTGCTGCCTGCCACGCGAGCCTCACCGCATCAAGCGATCCTGCATCCGCGGCTGCCTGAGAACGACACATGGCCCCGGCACCCGCGATTGGTGAGGTTTGTCCCGTCATGCACCAGAGCTTGTCCTCGTGATCGGCAGTCGAATGCTCCACGCCGTCCACCCATCCGCGCAGCGGAATCGCCATTCAATCATGGTTCTCTGCAACGCAATCCGGGGAGACGCTGCGTTGAAATTGGCGTACGGGACCCACCGCGCACATACAGGTCGGCAGGGTGCAGCGGGAAGCGATACGCGAGGCGCGGTTTCAGGTCGGTGCATTGCCCGGATGGGAACGACACCGAGCCACCGCCTACTCCAGCCGTTGGGCAGATCGGTGTTCGCGCTTCGGAGTGCACCGCCGAATGCGGCCCAGTTGCTCGGCACGTGGAGTGGTGATTGATCGTGGAGCTACGCCAACTCGAGTATTTCGTGGCGGTCGCGGAGGAACGCCATTTCACCCGCGCGGCCGCCCGGATGCACGTGGCGCAGTCCGGCCTGTCTGCGTCGATCCGCTCGCTCGAACGGGAGCTCGGCGCACGCCTGTTCGTGCGCAACACCCGCAACGTGCACCTGACCGACGAGGGGCACGCGCTGCTGACCGAGGCCCGTCACACCCTGGCGAACGTCAGCGCCGCCAAGGACGCCGTCGCCGCGGTGCAGGGGCTGCTGCGCGGCACCCTGGCGGTGGGTACCTTGCAATGCCTCGGCGCGGTGAACCTTCCCGCGATCCTGGCCCGATTTCACGCCTCCCACCCCGGGGTGGAGCTCCGGCTCCGGCAGGGCGGCTCGACCGATCTGATCGAGCGTGTCCGTGCCGGCGACCTCGACCTCGCATTCGTATCCAAGCCCTTCGACGAGGGCGCCGCATCCGGCGTGACGCTCACACCGCTCGCGGCGGAGCCCATGATGATCGCCTGCGGTCCCACCCACCCGCTGCGCGATCGCGACGCCGTCGACCTCCGGGAGCTACGCGAGGAGACGTTCGTCGACTTCTACCCCGGCTGGGTGACCCGCGACGTCGTGGACCAGGCGATGGCAGCAGCACACGTCGAACGGCGGGTCGCGTTCGAAGTCAACGATGTGCACTGGCTGCTCGACCTCGTCGGGTACGGCCTCGGTGTCGCCGTCGTCCCCGAGGTGTTCAGCCACAAAAAGACCGCGGCCCGGTTCATTCCCCTCGCGGCGCCGCCCACCTGGCACATCGCCGTTGCCACGGGGACCGGCAGGCACCCCAGCGCCGCCGCCACAGCACTGCTCGCCCGCGACGACGTCAGGCCCATCCCGTAACGGGGGCGCGCGTGTCGTCGAATTGGCTCGCGCGCCGCCATACTCCACGATTGATCGCCAGAGCTGCTGAAAGCGATCAGCTTCTTCTGTTGGACAGCGCAGTGACTGGCGTGGACGCTGAACGCGTACGAATGGAACTCCGAGGAGGAACTCACATGCAGATGCGCAGCATTGGCGACATCCAGGTCGGCGCGATCGGTCTCGGCGGGATGCCGATGTCGATCGAGGGCCGCCCCGACGAGCAGGGTTCGATCGCCACCATCCACGCCGCACTGGACGAAGGCGTGACGCTGATCGACACCGCGGACGCCTACCACCGGGACGCGAACGAGGTCGGCCACAACGAGACCCTGATCGCCCGCGCCGTGGCTACCTACGGCGGCGACACATCCGACGTGCTGATCGCGACGAAGGGCGGTCACCTACGCCCCGGAGACGGCTCCTGGACCCTGAACGGTTCGCCCGAGTACCTGAAGAAGGCCTGCGAGGAGTCGCTCAAGCGACTCGGCGTCGAGGCCATCGGGCTCTACCAATTCCACCGGCCCGACCCGACGATCCCCTACGCGGACTCGGTCGGGGCGATCCGAGACCTGCTGGACGCGGGCAAGATCCGGTTCGCGGGCATCTCGAACGCCGACCCGGCCCGGATCCGGCAAGCCAACGATATCCTCGGTTGGCGGCTGGTAAGTGTGCAGAACCAGTTCTCGCCGGCGTTCCGCTCCAGCGAACCGGAGATGAAGCTGTGCACGGAATTGGGGATCACGTTCCTGACGTGGAGCCCGCTCGGCGGGATCTCGCGCGCCGGTGAGCTGGGCTCACGGTTCGCCGTGTTCGCGGACGTGGCGCAGGCGCACGGGGTGAGTGCGCAACAGGTGTGCCTGGCCTGGATCCTCGCCACATCACCTGTCGCAATCCCGATTCCAGGCTCGTCGCGCCCGGAGACCATCCGCGATTCGGTTGCCGCGGCCGATCTGAAGCTCTCCGCCGACGAGCTGGCCCGACTGGACGCGGCCTGACTCCATTGGGGCTTGGCCCCAGCCTGACTACGATACTGGCTCAATGGATCAAGTTGTCCTGCGCGGGCTCCTACAGCGAGTGCCGCCAACGGGTCAGGACCGTTTCAGGTACGTGGAGGCCGGCCAGCTCGCGGCGAGCAGTAGGGCGACGATGGGCAGGTTCGCTAATCCGCGTAGCCAGTCGGCGACGTACACCGACATGTTTTCCGCGTCGTCGACATCGATGTCTCCGGCCGTGCCCGCGCCACACGCTTCGTGTGTGGTGGCCAACCAGACCGTGGGTGCCGGGATCTGCAAGACCAGGGGCGCTGTGGATGTCTGAGCCAGGACCGAGGCGAATTCCAATGCCTGCCTTGCCGTCTCGGTGTCTGCTAGCAAGGTCTTGAGTGCGTATCCGACCCTGGTGCGTGCCGCCATATCCTCGCGCAGTGCGCTGCAGGCTCGGGCCGGCGACAAGCTCAGGGCGTGGTCGGCCGGGAGCCCGACCTCGAGGCGCCCACGGATGAGGAGGATCGTCCCGATGAAAAATTCTCGGCGATGCACGCGCTTTGGAGTTGGTGCAAGTAGTCGGCGCCGGTGATCTCGCCGAACAGTCGGTTGACGTCACCCGCGGTTCCGCAGTCGAAGGCGAGTGAGACGCGATGCCCGCCGGTGGGTTCGGCCCAGTCGGGTGTGAACGAGCAGATGGTCTCGATGTATCCCACAGCAGGCGGACCCCACCGGGAAACTCGAATTCGACGTGGGGCATCTGATCGGCGTCGGCAGGGATGTCGAGCCCGAACCGCCGGTGAAACGCGAGCGACACGGGCAGGTCGTGGACGACCAATTCGATGGCACTGGATGTTGCGTCATACCGAGAACGCTAACGACCGCCGACAGACCGCATTGAAGGTTTCGGACATCGAGCATATCGCCGCGATCGGGGGTCCGATTTTCCTCAATCATCGTTAAGGTCCAGCGGGTATGTTGGGAGTCGTGAGCACCGAATCAACCCACGTCAGCGTGTTCATCGCTCGGACCGTCGCCGACGTGTACGCCTACGCCAGCGACCCCGACCATCCGGCGGCGTGAAGTGATGACCGCTGAAGAATTCGCGGGCGAGGCCGAGGCCGTGAAGTCCGATCTGCGAAGGTTGAAGGGGTTGCTGGAGGCCTGAGGCTGGGTCAGACACATCCGCGCACCGATTGGGTATCCGCGCGCGAGATTTCGCGGGAAGACAGCGAGAGCGTGCGCGGATGGTTGGGTGATCGGCCCTCAGGCGTCGAATGTCCTCCCCGATGTGGCGGGGCTTCCGGGTCAGCTTTGGGGTTAGCTTGCTCGTGCTTCGGAATCACGCTGTCGCGTAGACGTACGGGCATCATTCCGGCGGCTCCAGCTCTGTCAGGGGTCGGCCACCTCGGATCAGTCGGGCGGACTCCGAAGGTTCCGTCCGGTCCGGGCCGACCACGAGAATACGACGCAGCGGCCCACCGTCCGGACCAGTTACAGGTTTGCCGATCCACGCGCCGGGGGATGCTGCTCTGAGCGCGCAGCCGCGCGAGCCGCGATCGCTTGGAAAGGTCGACATGAACGCCGTGGACTCCCGCACCGTTCGGATGCAAGCCCTTCACTTCGCCGCCATCGGTTTGGCGTGTGGCCTGCGCAGTACGGTGGGTCCAGCCGGTGCCCTCCTCACGCGCAGTCGTGGTAAGCCGACCTTCGGGAATGCGGCGGCCGCGGCGGCGCTGGTCGTGCCCGAGTTCATCGCGGACAAACTGCCACAGACACCGTCCCGATTGTCACCGCCCGGTCTGGCCGTTCGGCTCGCCGCGGGTGGGACCGGCGCGTTCGTCCTGGCGAAGCGCGAGCGGGCGGGCCGAGCGTCAGCCGCGGTCACGGGGGCATTGGGGGCGGCGGCAGGCTCCTTCGGCGGCTACCGCTGGCGACAGTGGGCAGGTGGACACATGCCGGACTGGCAAGCGGCCCTCGCCGAGGACGCGATTGCCCTCAGTTTGGCGATCGCCGCCTTCCGGGATGGCGGTCGCAGTTAGCCAGCGTTCCGCGCGCCCTCGGCCACCGCCTCGAGGTACTTGCGGGTCATCACCCGCTGCACGACCCGGCCAACTGTCGGTTGAGGACATCGTCGAACTCACCGAGAGCCGTGTGCAGATCGAATCGGTGGCGTTGCGCCTTACGATCGCGCGCGGTGATATTCATTTGGAGACCGAAGTACCTGTGGCACAGCATATTTTGTCTCGGACGCCGGTTACCGACGATGACGACACCGTCAACGAGGACTGAAGTGCGCTCCATCGGGCCTTGTTGGCCGGGTGCAACAATGCTCGGCCCGAGGCGATCGCTCAGTCTCTGCATGAGGGTGCCGAACTGTACCGGCGGTGGCATTGGCTGCTGACGATCATCATCGGGACATTGCCGAGGTGCATCGGCGTCTCCAGGAGCTTGCGATCACTCGCAAAGCCGACGATGCCGTCGAACTCATGGTGAAGCACATCGAGCGGGCGCCGCGTCAGCTGATCGCCTACGCGCGCGAGCACGGTGTGGACGGTCTTCATCGGCCGCCGACGACGGCCAGCCAAGGGGAACACCGCGGCCTGATCGGACGGGGCCGCCGGGGACTCCCGGGTATCCCGGTCGAAGTAAGGGTTCGAGTCAGCCCGTGATGAGCAGCCTTTCTCGATGGCGACCCGGACACCGCCGGAACGGCAGCCGCGATTCCTCCTCGAACAACGGAACCCGTTGCGGCCCAATGTGATCATTCGGCTCGGCGCGCAGCGACTGCCGCACTGTTTCCCCTCGGGCGGTATGGAGCCGGCACCATTCGGCTTACGTTCTCGCCTGTTCGCAGGCAGTGTCATCGACGTCGGGTTGCGCGAGCCGGTCGACCACCGCCGAGGAGATGGCTACCAGGGCGTCGAGTTGGTCGGGAGTCAGTACGTCGACGAACAATGTCCGCACCTGCTCGACATGAAGCGGGGCGGCGACGGCCACCGCGTCGCGGCCCGTCTCGGTGAGCACGACGAAGGTTCCTCGGGCGTCGCCGGGACACTCCTCCCGGATGACCTGGCCACGGATCGTCATCCGGCCGATCTGCTTGGACAGCCGGCTCTTCTCCCAGTTCAGCCGCTCGCCCAGCTCGCCGATTCGAAGCCGGTCTCCCGGCGTCTCACTCAATTCCACCAGCACCGCGTAGTCCGCCTCGGACAGCCCGGTGCGGCGTTGCAGGTCGCGGCCGAGGTGCGTCAGCAGCCGAGATTGCATGGAAAGGAAGCCGCGCCATGCGGCGCCCTCGCGCTCGTCGAGCCATGTGATGTCGCGCACCATGAGGACGAGCCTACTCAATGCTGTTGACCTGTCAACTATTAGCGAGAACCCCTGCCAAGAAAACTGATTGGCCCGATTCCGCATGTAGTTGACATGTCATCTTAATGGGCCTACGTTGGGATCTATCGACACAATGGCCGCGCGATCGCCCGAGATCTCCGACCGAACATGCATCGGGGCAAGCTACAAGCCACCGATGCAGGGTCGAGGTCCGCCAAGGGAGCTTCGAAGATGACCAGCACCGAGGGATCGCGCAGCAAATGGTTGCGATCACGGCGACCGCCCCCGAGGCCGGCAATGACTCAACCGGCCGTCCGTATACACCAGAAGGAACACCCATCATGAATATCGCCCTGTGGATCATCGCCTCCCTGCTCGCACTGACCTTCCTCGCCGCCGGAGCGATGAAACTGGCCCAACCCAAGGACAAACTGGCCGCCAACCCGAACATGGCCTGGGCCGAGGGCTTCTCGCCGGCGACGATCAAGCTGATCGGCGTCGTGGAGGTCCTGGCCGCCGTCGGCCTGATCCTGCCCGCCGCGCTCGGCATCGTTCCGGTGCTCGTGCCCCTGGCCGCGGTCGGGCTGGTGCTGCTGATGATCGGCGCGGCAATCACCCATGCCCGCCGCAAGGAAAACCAGGTCATCGTCATGAACGTGATCCTGCTGGCGCTGGCCGCTGTCGTCGCCTGGGGGCGATTCGGCCCATACGCCTTCTAATCCGCTCCGCCGCCCGATCCTGACCGGGCAGCGGCCGACCGCCGGCGCCGGCGGCGGTTGTCGGCCACCATGGGCGACGCGCCGAAAGAGCTTCAGCCTGCGTTCATGTGGGAACCGGCAGCACCGAGTGAGCGGTTCGGTCCCACAGGCAGGCCGGACGAACCCGGTTGATACTCCATCACTTTCGGCCAGACGCACCGGCGTGGCCTACCCACCGCACAGAAAACTCGCTGAAATGAACAAGCAGTGAAACCAGTTCGGTATCCGGTGAGGTGAGTGCCGATGACCGATGGGTGTAGCGGGTTTGCGCGGCCCTGTTTCGACCGGCGGCCGGTATCGAGGCCGACGGCACCGACCGCAGTTCAAGGCGCTTTCAGTCGCACCGCGCGATCATGCGCAACGCCCAGATCGCACCGGTAACAGGCAGTTCGCTCGCCTGGATGCTCACCTGCGAGTCCGCAACCGCACGAACCGGATCTCACGGCCCGCTTCCCGAAAATCGGCGGCACTGCCATCCACCTCGAAGCCCAAGACCTTGGCGAGTCGAACACCGGCCTTGGGATGTTCTGCCCCATAGTGGGCCATGAACTCCGCTCCGGCGTCAGGGTCCAGGAACTCGGCTACGACGGGTAGTCGCCGACGTCCCACCTGGATCGTCCCGTTTGGCTGCGCCCGCAGATTTCGGTACCAGTCGGTCCTGGGTCCGAAGCCGACCGCAACAACATATCCGTCGTCGATGGCGTCGTGGTTGACCACCTCGAGCACCACTTGACGGGATTTACCCGACTGGCGCCCGACGTGTTCGAGCAGCAGGAACCGGCCACCGAGGAGAACACCGAGATGCCAGCGGTAGAGATGAATCGGCGCGCGGAACAACGCCCGTCGGATGCCGGTTGGCGGGTCAGGTCGCTGTGTGACCTTCATACTGGCGAGTGTTCCACGTCCGGTGCGGTATCGGCTAGACCCCATCGAGTGCAGGAACCGTCTTCTCCGTCTGTCAGTCGATCACCTACCGGGGTGTACCGAGGCGCGGATCGAGTCGGCCACCTAACACCCCGATCGCGGGTGATTACGCCGCGTCACGGTCCTCGTACTCAGTAGCGTCCAGTTCACCACCCATCGATTCGATCGAGGAGAGGGCACGGTGACGAACAAGGTCGACTACTTCGAGATCGGCTCACCCGACCCCGAAGCGTCCAAAGCCTTCTACGGCACGCTGTTCGACCGGCAGATCGCACCGGTCCACCCCTACCGCATGGTCGACCAGGCGCGCGGCGGTGTGGGACACCACCGACATGAGCGCAGCCAACTGGGCTCTTCTCCGTGCATGTTCAGAACGTCCAGACCGCGCTCGACCACTCGCTGCGACTCGGCGCGACCGTCGCGATCCCTCTGACCGACAACGGCGCATCGAGTTCGCCCACCTTTTCGGCCCACCCGGAAACCGATTCGGGATCTGGCGACCATAAACCCCCATAACTGGTTCCTTCACACCGCCGGCCGCGGAATGCCCGGGTGAGTCGCACACCATGCGCGATCACCACCGGGTGTCAGGTCGACCGCAGATCATCCGCGACTGCCACCCGAGGCGGTCTGCGAGGGTGAGTCTCTCGTGCGTTGGCACCTGCCGAACCGAGGGAGTGAGAGGACACGGCCCGAGTCGCGCGGAATCACCGTTGCCCAGCAGCAACCGATACTGGGAGAGCTCGCCCGTCACCAAACCGAGGACGGTTCAATTTTGACGGATATGTTTCGGCAAGCGCAACCTGCCGCCGGTGTTGCCGCGACTGGAGATCCGGTGCGTAGCGCCCGGCTACCAATCCCGTTGAGCCACTTCATATTGTCCGCGAAAGGCGATGTGCCACGTAAGGTACACTAGGAATAGCCGAGGTCAAGGTGATCGGCAGACCAGCGCGGGCGAACCCGCAACATCAACCAGTCATAGGGTGGGTAGAGTTCCTCAAATGCCTGAGCAGAACCTCAGAGCCGACGCCGCCCGTAATTACCGGCGGATCGTCGAGGCCGCGCACGTCGTGTTCGGCCGGGGCGGCGTCGACGTGCCCATGGATGAGATCGCCGCAGAGGCGGGCGTTGGGATCGCCACGGTATACCGCCGGTTCCCCAGTAGGGAGGAGTTGGTCAGGGCTGTCCTGGACCAACGGATCACCCAGGCGCTCACTCCGGCCATGGAGCGCGCGCGGGAAGAGCCCGATCCGCGGAAGGCGCTGCGCCTGGTGCTGGACACAGCCCTGGCGCTCGCGGCACGGGAACGGATCACCATCGCGGTCGCATCCAACATCGGAATGATGACGATGGACTTGGCACACAAGGTCTGGGAACCCGTGTCTACGTTCATCAAGCGCGGGCAGGCAGCGGGAGTAATCCGCGCGGACCTTGTTCCAGAGGACACCCCACGGCTCATGCTGATGCTTGTGGGCACATTACCGTCGTTCGAGCCTGGAAGCGATGGGTGGCGGAGGTATCTGGAGCTGATGCTGGATGGCCTGGCTCCACGGGACACGGATACCGACCTACCGCCGGCACTGCCCGTGCGAGACCATAACCTGGCACTCTAAACCTAAATCCACCGATCGACTGATGTGTCCGTGGTGAGTTTCGTTGTGCGTCAGCGAGTTGGTTACGGGCGTGGGTGATCGTCCGACCTGCGTGTC
>NZ_JBHWUE010000095.1:0-36260 GCF_042738615.1 Rhodococcus sp. NPDC059968 | reverse complement strand
GCCCCGGTCCGGAAACCGGGGCCCACGCGCGTCTGTGCGAGAAGAGTTCACTCCTTCGGAGGAACAGCCTTCTTCGCCGCGTCGGCGGCCTTGTCGATCTTGTCGCTGTACTTGCCCCCGGTCTTGCTGTCCGCAACGTCGGCAGCCTTGTCGATGGCGCCGTGAACCTTGTCCGCGTTCTGCGAAGCGGCTTCCCTCCCCTTACCCAGCAGGCCCTTCAGTGTGTCGACGAAACTCATCGTTCTTCCTCCTCCGGTGCATGCGCACGCACTTTCCGAGCGAGTTCGATCACTCGCCGTGCACCCAGTCTCACAGCATTGACTCTGCGACGCCAACCGTTCGAATCGTCGCGAGCGGTAATCGCTTCAGTGCACGCCCGGCAGATCTTCCGGCGCCGCGAACAGGCGGCGATGCTCACCGTGCAACAGGCCCGTCACCCACCAACCGATCTCGACGAGAACCACTCCCACGAGCCCGCACACGAGCGCGGAGGTGGTGGCACCGACGTTCGTCGGATCGAGTTTGAAGAACTCCCGCGTGAACGGCAACGCGAACAGGATGAGATATCCCGCCACGGATCCGAAGATCAGCACCAGCTTCCACCACACGTACGGCCGCGCGACCACGGCCAGCACCCACAGCGCGATCATGATCAGCGTGATCAGTGCCGACGTGCCCGCCTGGATCTTCTGTGTCTCCGTCTGATCCGGGCCCGCGTAGACGAGGAGATACGAAATGAACGTCGTGACACCGATGATCACACCCGACGGCACGGCAAGACGCATCACGCGCGGCACGAACCCGGAGCGCGCCCGCTCGTTGTTCGGAGCCAGCGACAGGATGAATGCGGGAATGCCGATGGTGAACCAGGCGGCGATCGTCACGTGCCGGGGCAGGAACGGGTACGGCACGGGCTCGAAGTGGAAGATCTGCGACAGCACACCGGTGATGCCGATGAGGAACGCCAGCAACACCGAGTACACGGTCTTGGTGAGGAACAGGTTCGAGACGCGTTCGATGTTGCCGATCACCCGGCGGCCCTCACCCACCACGTAGGGCAGGGTCGCGAACTTGTTGTCCAGCAACACGATCTGCGCCACCGCGCGGGTGGCGGGGCTGCCCGAGCCCATCGACACCCCGATGTCGGCGTCCTTGAGTGCCAGCACGTCGTTCACGCCGTCGCCCGTCATCGCGACGGTGTGACCGCGAGACTGCAGGGCCCCCACCATCTCCCGCTTCTGGTCGGGGCGCACACGGCCGAACGTGGTGGACGTCTCCAGGGTCTCGGCGAGAGCGTCGCGGTCGGCCGGCAGTTCGCGGGCGTCGACGGGACGGTCGCCGCCGGGCAGTCCGAGCGATCCGGCCACCGCACCGACCGACACGGCGTTGTCCCCGGAGATGACCTTCACCGTGACGTTCTGGCTCGCGAAGTACTCGAGGGTGTCGCGGGCGTCGGGACGCACCCGCTGCTCCAGGATCACCAACGCCCGCGGTGTGATCGCACCCGGCGCCGCGGGATGGTCGACCGGGACGTCGCAACTGCCGAGCAGGAGCACCCGCAGTCCCGAGGACCCCACTTCCTCGGCCTGCCGGGCCATGTCGCTGCCGGGATCGAGCAGGACGTCCGGCGCACCGAGAACCCAGTTGCCGTGGGCGCCGTACGACTGACCGCTCCACTTCTTCGCCGACGAGAACGGCGCTTCCGCGGTGGCGTCACCCCAACCGGGATCGTCGGGAAACGCCTCCTTGATCGCGAGGACGCTGGCGTTCGGCCGCGGGTCGGACGCCGCCATCGCGGCGAGTGCCGCACGCGACGGTCCGGTGTCGGCGGTGTCGGCGGTGTCGGCGCAGCGCAGTTCGGACAGCCGCATGCCGTTCTCGGTGAGCGTTCCGGTCTTGTCGGCGCACACCACGTCGACGCGCGCGAGACCTTCGATGGCGGGCAGTTCCTGCACGAGGCACTGCCGCTGACCGAGCCGGACCACCCCGACCGCGAATGCGATCGACGTCATCAGCACCAGTCCCTCGGGCACCATCGGGACCAGCGCGGCCACCATCCCGTTCAGCGCCGGCCGGATCGACTCGCCGCTCGAGAACAACTGGTTGTAGATGATCAGCAGACCCGCCGGAATCATCAGATACGTGATGAATTTCAGGATCTTGTCGATGCCGC
This sequence comes from Rhodococcus sp. NPDC059968, assembly GCF_042738615.1. Classification (NCBI taxonomy): domain Bacteria; kingdom Bacillati; phylum Actinomycetota; class Actinomycetes; order Mycobacteriales; family Nocardiaceae; genus Rhodococcus; species Rhodococcus sp. NPDC059968. Next base: position 34,087 of record NZ_JBHWUE010000095.1, on the reverse strand, counting down.
TGCGCAACTCGGAGTGCACGAGCGTGAACTTGCTGGCCTCGTCCGCGAGTTTGGCGGCGTACGCGTCACTTCCGACCTTCGTGGCGCGGTAACAGCCGCTGCCGGACGCGACGAAACTTCCCGACAGCACCTGCCGGCCGACGTCCTTGTGCACGGGGTCGGCCTCACCGGTGAGGAGCGACTCGTCGATGTCGAGGGACATCGCCTCCACCACGACACCGTCGACGACGATCTGGTCGCCGGCGCCGAGCTCGATGATGTCGTCGAGCACGACCTCCCGGGGTGCCATCGCGACGGCGGCACCGTCGCGGCGGACCACCGGTTTGGTCTGGCTGACGATCGCCAGCTTGTCGAGGGTCCGCTTGGCCCGCACTTCCTGGATGATGCCGATCCCGCTGTTGGCGATGATCAGCAGGCCGAACATGCCGTCGATGATCGAACCGGTGGCCAGCACGATGATCAGGAGCACACCGAGAATCGCGTTGATCCGGGTGAACACGTTGGCGCGCACGATGTCGCGCACCGATCGGCTGGCCCGATCGGGAACGTCGTTGGTCTTGCCGGCCGCCACCCGCTCCGCCACCTGCGCGGCGGTCAGCCCCTCCACTGCGACGACTGCAACGCTGTCGGTGCCCGTTTCGTCGTATGCCATGGTCAAAGGCTACGCAACGATACTTCGCTCCGAGGGGATGCGCGCCGGACTCAGCCGAGTGCGGACCACCACGGTGTCTGGGCCGTCGGCTTCAACGCGTCGACGCGCTGTCCGGGCATCGGCACGGCCACCGGGGTGCCCTTTTCCTGCGCCGCGGCGAGCAACCGGACGATCGGCTCGGACCACGAGTGGAACGCGAGATTGAACGTGGCCCAGTGCACCGGCACCAGCAGTCCGCGGCCGGCGTGGCCGGCGTTGAGGTCGGCGTGGGTCTGCACCGCCTCCTCCGGGTTCATGTGGATGTCGGCCCACCGCGTGTCGTAGGCGCCGACGGGCAGGAGCGTGAGGTCGAACGGACCGTACCGGCGGCCCAGGTCGGCGAACCGCGGCGTGTACCCGCTGTCGCCGCCGAAGAACACCTTCCGGTTCGGTCCGGCGAGCACCCACGACGCCCACTGGGTCGTGTTCCGGACCAACCCGCGGCCGGAGAAGTGCCGGGCCTCGGTGCACGTGAGTGTGAGTTCGCCGAGCGTGGTCGACTCGTCCCAGTCGAGTTCCACGATCCGTTCCTCCGGCACCCGCCACTGACGCAGGTGCGCACCGAGCCCGACCGGAACGACGAACGGCGCCTTCTGGGTGGCGGCGAGTTGCTGCACGGTGGCCATGTCGAGGTGGTCGTAGTGATCGTGCGAGATGACGATGGCATCCAGAACGGGTAGGTCGGCGAGCGGCACCGGGGTCGGGTGCATGCGGGACGGACCGAGAATCGCGGACGGCGACACCCGATGACTCCACACCGGGTCGGCCAGCACCCGGTATCCGTCGACCTCGACGAGCACGCTCGAATGGCCGTACCAGGTGACGGCGGCGTCGGCGGCCTCGACGGGGGCGAGGGGCGTGGCCAGCGGGATCGGCCTGCGCGGACGCCCCGCCTTGCCCCGCGTGATCAGTGCCTTGACGATCCCGGTCTCCGATCCGGGCATCATCGTGCTGCCCGGATCGGTGTTGTGGAACTGCTGGTCGCGGTACCGCGGCGACGTCGCGGCATACGGGCGCACCTTGGTGCGCGACGCGCCGATCTGGGACGGAATCCCCCACGCAGCCCGCGTCAGCCACCCGAGGGCGGCGGTGGCCAGAACAGTCGTCACAGCGTTCTTCGCTTTCACCCCGACAACTGTAACCACGCGTGCGGGAAAGGTGCGCCGAGCGGCTACTGGCCCCGGAACACCGGCGGACGCTTCTCGGCGCGTGCCGTGCGCGCTTCCTGCGCGTCGTAGCTCTTCCACGCCGCATGCAACGCCGCGAGCTGCTCGGGCGGCGGCGGGCTCTGGGTGCCGTCGTCGTTGAGCACCATCTTGAGGTGTTGCAGTGACAGCGGCGCCAGGCGCGCGATCGAGTGTGCCCACTGCTGTGCGACGGCGAGGTCGCCGCGCTTGTTGGCGAGGCCGTGCGCGAGGGCCTCGTCGGCACCGACCTCTTCCGCGCCGAGCAGGATCGTTCGTGCCGGTCCGCCGCCGATCAGGGCAGCCAGACGGTGCACCGTCCATCGGTCCACGGAGATCCCGAGCTTGGCGGCCGGGATGGCGAAGCGCGCCTCGGGAGCGACCACACGCAGGTCCGCGGCGAGCGCCAGCTGACTGCCCGCGCCGATCGCGGGGCCGTTGATCGCGGCGATGACGGGGACGGGCACCGAGTCGATGGTGTGCAGCATCTCGAGCAGGGTGTCCGTGAATCCGTCGGCGTACACGTCGCCCGATAGGTCGGCGCCCGCGCAGAACGCGCTGCCCTGCCCTGTGAGAACGATCACCCGCGCGCCGTCGGTGACGGACTTCTCGGTTTCCTCCCGCAGGAGTTCGCAGATCTCGGTGTTCAATGCATTTCGACGGTCGGGGCGTTGCAGTTCGAGGGTGAAGACGTCGCCGTCACGACTCGTCCCGATCATGTCCACTCGCTTTCTTCGTGATTGCTGTCCACTGACGAATTCTCCCCTGCCCACCCGACTGGACACTTGTCAGCCAACCACAGCCGAATCGACCGGAACACACGAGCCTCTCCGGTAGTTGTGAGGGTGGAGGTGAGGACCGACATGAACAGTGATGTGGACGTGGCCGTGATCGGCGCGGGGCAGGCGGGGCTGTCTGCCGCCTACTATCTGCGCAGGTTCGGGGTGGAACCGGAGTCCGGTTTCGTGGTGCTCGATCACGCCCCGGGGCCCGGCGGCGCGTGGCAGTTCCGGTGGCCGTCACTGACACTGAGCACCGTGAACGGTGTCCACGACCTTCCCGGGCTCGGATTCGCCGACACGATCGGCGTGGACCCGAACGACCAGGAGGCCGCGCTGGTGCACGCCGCGAGCGCCGTTCCCCAGTACTTCGCGACGTACGAGAAACAGTTCGAACTGCCGGTGCACCGTCCCGTGCACACGCGGGTGGTGTGTGCCCGCGGCGATCGGCTGCGGATCGAGACCGACGACGGCGTCGTGTCGGCCCGCGGTCTGATCAACGCGACGGGAACGTGGGAACGCCCCTTCATTCCCCGGTACCGCGGCGCCGAGTCGTTCACCGGCCGCCAGGTCCACACCAAGGACTACACCTCGGCGCAGGACTTCGCGGGACAGCACGTGCTCGTCGTCGGCGGCGGCATCTCGGCGGTGCAGTTGCTGGACGAGATCTCCCGCGTCACGACCACGACGTGGGTGACGCGCCGCCCACCGGAGTTCCGGGACGAGCCGTTCACGCCCGAGATCGGCTGCGCCGCCGTCGCTCTCGTCGAGGACCGGGTCCGTCGCGGACTGCCGCCGGGCTCGGTGGTGTCGGTGACCGGACTGCCCGTGACGCCTGCGATCCGCGCCGCCCGCGAACGCGGGGTGCTGGCGCGGCAACCGATGTTCAGCGAGATCACCGCGGACGGCGTCCGCTGGCCCGACGGCCGCGAACTGAAGGTCGATGTGATTCTGTGGTGCACCGGTTTTCGCAGTTCACTCGATCACCTCGCGCCGCTGCGGCTCCGCGGGCCGGGCGGCGGGATAACGATGACGGGACGCCTGGCCACCCGGGTGGCGTCGGATCCGCGGATTCATCTCGTGGGCTACGGCCCGTCGTCGTCGACGATCGGCGCGAACCGGGCCGGGCAGGCCGCGGCCCGCGAGCTCACCCGGCATCTCGGCCTGCCGGCCGGATCAGGGCGGCCTACCTGATCAGCGACGCGATGAACGATGCCTGGTCGGGACCGGCCTGGTACATGCTGCCGAAGTGACCACCCGAGTACACCCGGTAGTCGAGATTCGTTCCTGCACCATGCATCTCGGAGACGAGCTTCTCCGTCAGCGGGATCGGTACCGACGCGTCGGTGACCCCCTGTACGAGCAGCAGCGGACGGTCGTAACCCGCGACCGGGACCTCGAGGTATTCGCGCAACGCGTCCTGCAGCGCCGGGACGTCGAGTGCCCGCGACAGCATCTGCGCCACCGACACGTTCCGGGTCATGGCCGCGAACTGCCGGAACGGCACCTCGGGGGCGGCGTCCACGAACTGCTTCCCGACCGGGGTCAGGTAGCTGTCGATGTCCAGTTGCGGGTACGCGTCACGGACCCCGGCGATCAGGTACGACATGTACACGGTGAGGCCGGCGAGGCCTTGCGGCGGAAACGAGGGACCGCTCCAGTTCGCCACCATCTCGATGTTCGACGGCACCCCGTTCGCGACTGCCCCGCGGTAGTCGAGTTCCGGCGCGTACGTGGTGGCGGCGTGTGCGGCGAACACCGCGGCTTGCCCGCCCTGGGACAGTCCGACCGCCATCCACGTGGCGGAGAGGTCGGCGACGATCTCCCTCGCCGCGCGCACGGAGTCGATCACGCTGCGTCCGGCGACCTTTCCGTCGAGGTAGGGCGGCACACCGGGGGCGCCCAGGCCCACGTAGTCGGTGGCGGCCACGGCGTAACCGAGTTGCAGCCAGCTGCTCACGTAGTCCGAGGATTCCGTGTCGACCCCGGTCACGGAGGGTGCGTCGGCGTCGGAGTCTCCGACCGTTCCGTGTGCCCACGCGATGACGGGCCATCCCCCGGCGGGCGGTGTACCGGGCGGCACGAACACCATTCCGGTGCACGGGGTGATGCCGTGCCGGTCGGTGGTCAGGTACGTCATCCGATAGGCACTGCCGGTTCCGCGGAGCCAGAGCTCCGCCGGCAATTCGGACGAGGCGACGACCGTGCCGGGGCTCGATCCGGCACGCAGCGGATCCGCACCGACAGTTGGTGCCCACAGCACGCTGACCAGTGCGAGCAACGCCACGATGCGCCACCACCTACGCACCTCTCAACGGTAGCTGCGTGGGGATGGCGCAGTACTGTAAATCGTCCACCCGGAGGGAAGGGCGGACGAACGCGACGGGGAGAGCAGCAAAGACATGAGCGACGACGGCACGATCCTGGCTCCCGGCGACACGTGCTGGCAGGTTGCCCACGCCGACCGTCTCGCGTGCATCGTCGACGCGGCGGACTACTTCCGCCATGCCAAGTCCGCGATGCTGCAGGCACGCAGGCGCATCATCCTCATCGGCTGGGACTTCGACACGAGGATCAAGTTCGAACCGGACGAGAAGACGCTCGACGGACCGAACCAGCTCGGCCGGTTCCTGGCCTGGCTGACGCGGGAACGCCCGGATCTCGACATCTACCTGCTGAAATGGAACATCGGGGCCTTCACCGCGATCGGTCGCGGCATGACGCCGATCTTCGTGGTCAACTGGGTGACCGACCGCCGCCTGCACTTCGAACTCGACGCCGCCCACCCGATCGGCTCGGCGCACCACCAGAAGATCGTCGTCATCGACGACGCGCTCGCGTTCTGCGGCGGCATCGACATGACCGTGGACCGGTGGGACACCCCGGAACATCGGGACCGCAACCATTACCGCACGCAGCCGAACGGCAAGCGGTACGGACCGTGGCACGACGCGACGACCGCCGTCGACGGGGACGCGGCGAAGGCCATCGGCGAGCTCGCCCGCACCCGGTGGAAGGCGGCCACGGGGCAGGAGTTGGCGCCGATCGACGAGGTCGCGGGAAGGTCGCCCTGGCCGGAGGGTCTGAAGCCGGCGAGCCGCTCCGTCGACGTGGGCATCGCACGCACGCTGCCGGAACTGTCCGATCGGGAGGAGGTCCGGGAGATCGAGGCCCTGTATCTGGCTGCGATCGCCGGCGCCGAGCGGTCGCTGTACATCGAGAGTCAGTACCTGGCCTCCCGCACCCTCGCCGAGGCGATCGCCGAGCGACTACGCGAACCGGACGGACCGGAGATCGTGCTGGTGCTGCCGCGCAACGCAGACGGCTGGCTCGAGCAGAAGGCCATGGACGGCGCCCGCCGCCGGTTGCTGCACCTGCTCTGGCAGGCCGATACCGGGAACCGGCTGGGCGTCTACTACCCCGTCACGGCGGGCGGTGAGCCGATCTACGTCCACGCCAAGGTGCTGGTGATGGACGACCGTCTCCTGCGCGTGGGTTCGTCGAACCTCAACAACCGGTCGATGGGGTTCGACTCCGAGTGTGATCTGGCGGTCGAGGTCACCGCTGACACGGCGAACGGAGAGGAGCTGCGGCAGACCATTCTCGGCATTCGCCGTCAGCTCGTCTGCGAGCACCTCGGTGTTCCGGCCGGGCTGTTCGAGGACACGCTGGCCGAGACGTCGTCGTTCCTGGGCACCGTGGAGGCACTGCGCGGCGGCGGCCGGACGCTCGAGAAATTCGAGCCGGAGACGGTCGAGGACGAGGACAGCCCGCTGGCCGAGAACGAACTGATGGATCCCGAACGCACACCGCCGAGCCTCTGGGAGCGCACCAGCCGGAGCCGGCTGCGGCGCAGGGTGATCCGGCGTCAGAAGGCGGCCGGTTCGGTGCCGTAGATGCGCTGGTAGTCCTTGCGGAAGGCCCGGCGCCCCAGGATCGACCACGCCATCCTGGCCGCGAAGGGCATCTCCGACAGGAACATTCGGCGCTCCTCGGGTGTCGCCCCCTGGAGGATGAAGCCGAGGAACACCAGCAGCCGGTCCTTGGGGATGGACGCGCGGCCGCGGTCGCCCATCTCCTGCCACTCGGCGAGCGTCATGAACCGCTCCGCCATCGGGAGGATGCGCTGCTCCTCCTCGCCGAGGTGCTCGTCGAGCGCGGCGGACAGGGCGGTCAGCGTCTTCGCCAGCGGTTCGCCGTCCACCGCATCCGCAGTGAACGCGGCGCCCTGCGACTGTGCCCGCGACAGCAGTTCGGAGAGGCGTTCGTGCTGTTCCTCCATCCGCAGCACCAGCGCCGCGTCGGTGGGCGCGCGGTCGAGCAGCTTCGGCCACAGCAGGTCGTCCTCACTCGTGTGATGGTGGTGGAGGGCGGTGGCGAGCTCCTCGAAGTACGTCACCACCTCCCCGGCGCGGGCTGTGTCTCCGGCGGGAACACCCCGGACGAGCGCGGGCAGTGCGGCGAACTGGCGACGGAAGCAGTTGTGGACCACCACCATCTCGCGGGTGTCGGGGCGGGCTGTGTGGGCAGTTGACGTGGTCATGCAATCAGGGTCGGTTCGGCGTCTTGGAGAGCACTTGGAGGCCACTAGTGCTTACGCTTGCTGCACGATGGTGCGTATTCGAGTACTCGGGACGCTCGAGGCGGAGGACGAATCGGGGACGATGGACCTCGGCGGCCCCCGCCAGCGTGCCGTGCTCGCGCTGCTACTCGTCGCGCGCGGCGAGGTGGTGCCGGTGGATCGGCTCATCGACGACCTCTGGCACGGCGCTCCCCCACCACGAGCGGTCGGTGCACTTCAGGCATACATTTCGAATCTGCGCCGGGCGCTGGAGCCGCACCGCGCGCCCCGGGCGGACTCCACCGTCCTGGTGAGCCGGGCCCCCGGTTACGCGCTCACCCTGCCCCCGACCGGTGTCGACGCGTGGGAGTTCGAGAGCCTCATCCGGTCGGCCGCCGACACCGGGCGAACCGATCTCGAGCACGCGCTGAGCCTGTGGCGGGGGCCGGCATTCGCCGAGGTGGCCGGTGAGCACTGGGCTCTCGCCGAGATCGCCCGGCTCGAGGAACTGCGGGTGGTCGCCCGCGAACGGCTGGTGGCAGCTGCCGTCGCGAGCGGCGACGCGGCCGGCGCCGTGCTCGACGCCCAGGCCCTGACCCGGGAATACCCGCTCCGGGAAGAGGGATGGCGGTTGCTCGCTCTGGCCTTGCACCGCAGTGGGAGACAGGCGGACGCCCTGGCCGCGTTGCGCGAGGCCCGCGGCCGGCTGGCGAACGAACTCGGCCTCGACCCCGGTCCCGCCCTGACGGAACTCGAACGCCAGATCCTCACCGGCACCGTCCCGTCTCCACCCGCACCCGCCCCCGCCGCCGGGCCCATCGACACCACGCCGGAAGCCTGGTTCCTCGGCCGCAGCGAGGAATTGGCGACCCTAACCGACCTGATGACGGACCCCGGCACCCCCGTGGTCCTCCTCGGGGGCGACGCCGGATCCGGGAAGTCGTCCCTGCTGCGCCGGTTCCGTCGAACACTGCACGCGGCCGGATGGCAGGTGGCGGTGGGTCGCTGCCCCGAAGTGGACGGCGCCCCACCCGCCTGGGCGTGGGTGGAGATCCTCCGCGCACTGCGCGAGACGGTCGACCCCGGCACCGAGACGGACGCGCTGGCGCCCCTGCTCTCCGACGACCGTTCGGACGCGGCGCGGCCGGGCGATCCGAGCGGACGGTTCCTGCTGCACCGTGCCGTCGCCGACTACATCGGGACCGTCCGCGATCACGGCCCTCTCGCCGTCGTCCTCGACGACGTCCACCGCGCCGACGAGGACACCCTGTCGATCCTCGTGCGGCTCGCGCAGCAGCGGTCGCCGATCCTGCTGCTCCTCGCGTTCCGCCCGGACGAGGTGGACCCGAGCCTGGAGAACTGCTTCGCCGATCTCGCGTCGCTGCAACCGACACGCATCCGCCTGGGCGGACTCGGACCCGAGGATTCGGCGGAGCTGATCCGGCACGTGGCGGATCGCGACCCCGATCCCGACACCCTCCGCGCACTCGCCGACCGGACCGGCGGAAACCCGTTCTACCTGCAGGAGAGCGCCCGGCTGCTGGCCAGTGAGGGCGAACTGGTCGCGACGTCGGAGGTGCCCGAGGGAGTCCGGGACGTCCTGCGCCGGCGGATCGCCCGTCTCCCCGAACTCACCGTGTCCGTCCTGCGGCTGGCCGCGGTCGTGGGCCGCGAATCCGACATCGACGTCCTCACCCGTGCCGCCGAGGTCGACGAGGACGCCGTGTTCGACGCACTCGAATCGGGCGTGATCGCCGGACTTCTCGGCGAGCCGCGCGCCGGGACCGTCCGGTTCACGCACGCCCTCGTCCGCGACACCCTCTACTCCGACCTCACCCGGCTGCGCAGGAGCCGCTGGCACGCCCGGGTCGGGACGGCACTCGAGGAATTGCGGCCGCACGATGTCGCGGCTCTCGCCCACCATTTCACCGAAGCACTGACGGCGACCACCGCGCGGCAGGCCCTCGACCACAATGTCGCGGCCGCGACGCAGGCCGCCGACCGCTACGCCCACGACGCGGAGATCGGCTTCCTCGACAACGCCCTTCGAGCGGCCGACCAGTTGCCGCCGGATACAGCGGCGTCCGTGGACGAGCGCGTCGAACTCCTCACCGAGCTGAGTCGCACGCAACTCGCCGCCGGCAGCGGACTGGCGGGGTCCCGCTCGCGGAAGCGGGCTCTCGCGCTCGCCCGGGACGCGGGCCGCACCGACCTGGCGATCCGCGCGCTGGCGTTCGTCGACACCCCGACGCCGTGGATCAATCGGCGATACGGCGAAGTGGACACGGCCGTCGTCGATCAGATCGAGGCATTGTTGCGGGACGAGGAACTGGAACGTGTGGTGCGGTGCCGGCTGCTGGTGACACTCGTCCACGAGATCGGGGCGGAGGACCACGAGCGCACCGGTTCCGCGGTCCGGGAGGCCGAGGCTCTCGCCCGCGACCTGGACGACCCGGTGCTGCTCGGGCTGGTCCTCTGCGCCGTCCACGCAGGCACCGGATCCCCGACCAGCACGCTCGGCGACAACGTCATCGGTGACGAGTTGCTCCGGATCGGTGACCGGACGCAGCTTCCCGTGTTCACCATGCTGGGCCACCACCTGCTCGCCGAGATCGCGTCCGGCAACGGTGACATCCCGGCGATCGAGCATCACATGGGCATCCAGTCGGAGCTGGCGGACCGGTATCAGTTCCAGCAGGCACAGGCGACCCGGGAGATGAGCCGCGCGATGGTCGCACACCTCACCGGCGATCTGGCCACGGCGGAAGGACACTACGCGCGCGGCCACGAGTTGATGACCCGGGCGGGTCTCGACGCCGACAGTGTGTTCGCCCTCGCGCTGTTCACGCTCCGGCTCACCGAGGGACGCGCCGGCGAACTCGAGGCGGTGATCGAGACCGTCGACAGTGCCGCGATGGACGTGATCGTCGATCTGCACGCCCTCGCGCTACTCGCCAACGGCAAACCGGACCGGGCACGTGAGGTCCGGCGTCACCTCCGCCCGGTCCGCCGCGACTTCTTCCACTCCCTGATGATGTCGCTGCGCGGCATCGTCGTCGCCGGGCTGGGTGAACGGGGCGAGGCGGCCGCGGTGCACGCGGAGCTGAGCCCGTACAGCGGCCAGATCGGTGGCGGTGACACGGCGGCGTTCGCGGTCGGCCCCGTCGACACGATCCTCGGCGACCTCGAGATGCTCCTCGACCGGCCCGAGGACGCCCGCAGGCACTACACGGCGGCGCTCGAACTGGCCGAACGCTGCGGCTGCCCGGCGTGGGTGAAGGCTGCGCGCACCCCGGTGACCACCCGCCCAAGCGAGTTCCAAGTGGGCCACTAGCCGCCGGGCGCACAGTCGGAGGCGACAGAACCAACCGGCTTTTCTGGAGGCTCCCCATGAGTTCCCTGCTCGCGCGCCTCGGCTCGGCTGCGTCCACCCATCCGTGGCGGGTGATCGCCACGTGGCTGACGCTGCTCGTCCTGGTCCTTGCCGCCGCGTCCGCGTTCGGCGGTACCAACCACGACGACTACAACGTGCCCGGTCTGCCGTCGCAGCAGGGGACGGATCTGCTGAGTGAACGATTCCCGGAGATGTCGGGGGCGGACGCCCGGGTGGTCGTGCATTCCGACGCAGGCCCGCTCGACCCCGCGGTTCTCACCGATCTCGGCACGAGGCTGGCGGAGGTGAACGGTGTGAGTTCCGTGTCGCCGCCCCGCCTGTCCAAGGATTCCGACACCGCCGTGATCAGCCTCAACTACCGCATCCCGGTCACCGACTTCCACGGCAGCGAGGGAGTCGACGCCCTCGACGCCGCGGTGGCCGACACTCAGGCGCAGGGGCTGCAGGTGGAACTGGGCGGGCAGGTCCCGGAGAACATCTCCAAGCCGTCGGGCACCGCCGAGGCGGTGGGCATGATCCTGGCGCTGATCATCCTGGTGTTCGCGTTCGGTTCCGTGGTGGCCGCCGGACTGCCCCTGGCCGTCGCGCTCGTCGGCGTGGGCATCGGCTCGGGCCTCATCACAATCATGGCCGGGTTCACCAGCATCAGCACGATCGCCCCGACCATCGCCACGATGGTCGGCATCGGCGTCGGGATCGACTACGCGCTGCTGCTCGTCACCCGGTACACCGAGGGACTGCGATCCGGGATGTCGGTGCGGGACGCCGTCGCCGCGGCCAATTCCACAGCCGGGACGTCGGTGATCTTCGCCGGGACCACCGTCCTCGTCTCCCTGTTCGGACTGCGACTGTCCGGGCTGCCGATGTACGCGTCGTTCGGCTACGCCACGTTCGCGATGGTCGGCATCGTGATGCTCACCTCGGTCACGCTGGTGCCCGCACTGTGCGGACTGGCGGGCACGCGGGTGCTGGGCAAGCGGTCCCGTGCCCGGGCCGAACGTCGCACGACGTCGCCGCTGACGGAACGGTGGGCGATCCGGGTGAGCCGCCACCCGTGGCTGTGGGCCCTGACGGCGCTCGGGGTGCTGCTGCTCCTGGCCGCGCCGGTTCTGGGCATGCGGACGTGGCCGCAGGACGCGGGCAGCGCGCCGGCCGCCAACACGATCCGTCAGGCGTACGACCTGATCGACACCGAGTTCGGGCCCGGCGCGAACGGACCCCTGATGGTGGCGGTCGACCTGAACAAGGTTCCGGCAGCCGAACTTCCGGCCATCGCGCGTGACCTCGCAGCCGAGCCCGGGGTGGCGTCGGTGACGCCCGTCCTGATGAACGCCGACTCGACGGCCGCGCTGATCTCGGTGCAACCGACCACCGGCCCGAGCGACCCCCGCAGCACGGAACTGCTGGGACGGATCCGGTCCGACGCCGCCGACGGCGTCCACGTCACCGGACTCACCGCGGCGTTCGCCGACATCTCCGCCCGTCTCGCCGAACGACTGTGGCTGGTGATCGCGTTCGTCGTCGCGCTGTCGGTCGTGCTGCTCACATTCGTGTTCCGTGCGCCGGTGGTCGCGGTGAAGGCGGCAGTGATGAACCTGCTGTCGGTGGCCGCCGCCTACGGCGTGATGGTGATGGTGTTCCAATGGGGTTGGGGCGCGCAGCTACTCGGCCTTCCTCATGCGCTTCCCGTGTCGAGTTGGGTGCCGATTCTGATGTTCACCATCCTGTTCGGACTGTCGATGGACTACGAGGTGTTCCTGCTCTCCCGGATACGTGAGCGCTGGCTCGACACGGGCGACTCGCACCGCAGCGTCGTCGAGGGACTGGCGTCGACGGGCCGGGTGATCACCAGCGCGGCCGCGATCATGGTCGCGGTGTTCGCCGGGTTCGCGCTGGACGGGGACGTGACCGTGAAGATGATGGGCGTCGGCCTCGCGACCGCGGTCCTCATCGACGCGACGATCGTGCGGATGGTGCTGGTGCCCGCGACGATGTATCTGCTGGGCAACGCCAACTGGTGGCGGCCGGGCGGACGCCGGGACGCGGCATCGGACGGGGACGCTACCGCCGCAGGCGTTCCACTTCCGCTTCGAGCGCGATGACCCGCCGGTAGAGGGCCTGGATGCTGGCCATGCACACCCCGTTCGCGTCGACCATCGCGATGCGGCGGTCGTTGGAACCGAGACCGAAGGCGGTGGCGAAATCCTGTGACATCGGGCCCAGGTGCCGCACCGACTCGTGATCGAAACCGTAGGTCCAGACGCTGAGCGGCATGTCGACGAGGCGTTCGAGCACCTCACCGGCACTTTCCGGCGGCGTCTGGACGGCAACACCGCGTTTGCGGGTCAGAACCGAGTGAAACCACGCCAGCGGGTGGCGGGTACGGGCCGCTGTTCGCGCCCGGACCCGCCCCCGACGGGTGTCGACCCACATGGAGTCAGTCGGGGAGTTCGCCGACATCGTGCTTGATCGTCGCGTCACTGAGAAGGAGTCCGACCCCGAGGGCCATGACGCCGATTCCGAGTCCGATCGCGGCTCCGCCGAGTCCGAGCATGATTCCGAGCATGTTGTCTCCTGTTCGTCGCTGGTGTGCGGGAATTCATGCCCCCGCTTTCTGAACACCTACGACTCTCGCGGCTCCGGCCCTCCGAGATAAGACACCCCAGGGGTGGTGCAATCACACCCCCGGACACGGCGCCGGGCGGCAGAATGGCGGCCATGACGGAATTACCGGAATGGGCCCGAACCCTCGACCTCGCCCCGCACCCCGAAGGCGGCTGGTACCGCGAGACGTGGCGCAGCGACGTCACGATTCCGGAGGGGAGCCTGCCGGACGACTACCCCGGACCGAGGGCGGCCGGTACCGCAATTCTGTTTCTCCTGATGCCCGGACAGCAGTCGGAATGGCACAGCGTCCGCAGCGCCGAGATGTGGCTGTACCACCGGGGCAGCCCGCTGCGGCTCGAACTCGGCGGGGACGGAAGCGAACCCGCAAATCCGGACGCGCAGATCCTCGGCGCAGACGTCGCGGCGGGCCAGCAACCACAGCTGCTGGTCCCGCCGCGACATTGGCAGCGAGCGAAGCCCGAGGGCGACGAACCGACTCTCGTCAGTTGCGTCGTCACCCCGGGCTTCGACTTCGCGGACTTCCGGCTCTAGGCCCTCCGGGCCCGTGCGCCTTTTTGGTAGCTGCAGCAACCAGAAAGGCGCACGGGCGCTACGCGCCCAGCGTGTCCGGGTCGGGGCCGATGCGCCCGTCGGCCCGGGTCAGCGACCCGACCGTGTTGATCTCGTCGGGGGTCAGCTCGAAGTCGAAGACGTCGAAGTTGGCGGCGATGCGCTCCGGCGTCACCGACTTGGGGATGACCACGTTGCCGATCTGCAGGTGCCAGCGGATGATCACTTGCGCAGTCGTCTTGCCGTGCGCCGCAGCGATCTTCGCGATGGACTCGTCCTCGAGGACGGTGCCCTGCCCCAGCGGGCTCCACGCCTCGGTCGCTATGCCCTTACCGGTGTGGAAGGCGCGCAGGTCGGCCTGGTTGAACCGCGGGTGCAGCTCCACCTGGTTGATCGCGGGCACCTCGCCCGTCTCGGCGATCAGACGGTCGAGGGTCTCCGGGGTGAAGTTGGAGACACCGATCGACCGCGCACGCCCGTCGGCCTTGATCTTCTGGAAGGCCTTGAACGTGTCCACGTAGCGGTCCGCGGACGGCACCGGCCAGTGGATGAGGTAGAGGTCGACGTAGTCGAGCCCGAGGCGGTTCAGGCTGTCGTCGAACGCGCGGAGCGTGGAGTCGTACCCCTGGTCGTCGTTCCACAGCTTGGTGGTGACGAACAGCTCGTCACGGGCAATTCCGGAGTCCGCGAGCGCGCGGCCCACTCCGGTCTCGTTCTCGTAGATCTTGGCGGTGTCGATGCTGCGGTACCCGGCCTTCAGCGCCTCGGTGACCGCGGCGTGACTCTCGTCGTCCGGCACCTGCCACACGCCGAAGCCGAGGGCAGGAATGCTGTTCCCGTCGTTGAGCGTGACCGTAGGTACAGGACTCTGTGCATTGTTGAAACCCATGGGAGTGTCCAACCGGGGACCCGGACCAGATGTTCCCGCCGTCTCAGAATGTGGACTTTCGCGTGTCGTTTCGGTACGACCGGGTAATCCGACGGCATCGGCGTTCAGGTGGTGACACGCCCGGTGGAAGGGGCGGACATGGGCCTCGGATACACATTGGCCTATCGGTTCAAGATCACGCCCTGGGTGAAAGCGGGCCGCGTGTTCGGAAACCAGATCGAGACGTTGCTCGATCCCTTCGACGCACCACCGGGAGAGGTCCTCGACATCGGATGCGGCACCGGTGACCATGCCATCGAGATGGCCCGGCGGGGGTGGCAGGTGACGGGGGTCGACACCGTCCAGCTGGCGCTCGACAAGGCGCGGTCCAAGGCGCGGAAGGCGGGGGTCGACGTGCGTTTCATGCGCGCGGACGCCACCGACCTCGAGCACGCGGTCGGTCGCGGGTACCACCTGATCCTGGATGTGGGGTGCTACCACGGTCTCAGCGACCACGCCCGGGTCGCGTACGCCGAGAACGTCACGACGGTGAGCGAACCGCACGCCACCCTGCTGATGTTCGCGTTCGGGCCGGGGCATCGCGGCCCGCTGCCGCGAGGGGTCTCCCGCTCCGACGTGGAGCGGACGTTCGAGAAGTGGAAGATGGTGTCGGATGTCGACGCCGACACGACCGGTATGCCGGGACCGCTCAAGAAGGCCGACCCCCGCTGGTTCCGCCTCGTCAAGCGCTGAGTGGATAATCGCCTGGTGACTGCAACACTGCGCATCAGCGGACTGTCGGCTTCGCGCGGTGAGCGCACCCTCTTCGCCGGCCTCGACCTGACCGTCGCCCCGGGCGACGTGACCGGCCTGGTCGGAGCGAACGGTGCCGGCAAGTCGACGCTGCTGACCGCCCTCGCCGGGGTCGGCTCGGCGGACGTCGAGGGCAGCATCGTGCTGAGCCCGCCCGACGCCGCCGTCGGCTACCTCGCTCAGGAACCCGACCGGATCGCCGGCGAGACGGTGCTCGACTTCCTCGGCCGCAGGACCGGCGTCACCGAGGCCGAGCACACCATGAACGCGGCCGCCGAAACGCTCGGCGAGTCGGACGAGGATCTCTACTCCCCCGCCCTCGAACGCTGGCTGGCGCTGGGCGGCGCCGACCTCGCCGAGCGCGCGGAGAAGGTCGTGAGCGAACTCGGGCTGGGGGTGCCGCTCGACTCGCACATGACGTCGCTGTCCGGTGGGCAGGCCGCGCGCGCCGGGTTGGCGTCGCTGCTGCTGTCCCGGTACGACGTGCTGCTGCTCGACGAGCCCACCAACGACCTCGACCTCGTGGGGCTCGAGCAGCTCGAGCGTTTCGTCGCCGAGAGCCGCGCGGCCATGGTGGTGGTGAGTCACGATCGAGAATTCCTGGCGCGCACCGTGACCGGCATCGTGGAACTCGACCTCGTACAGCAGCAGATCGCGGTCTACGACGGCAGCTACGACTCGTACCTCGCCGAACGGGAGATCGCCCGCAGGCATGCCCGGGAGGCGTACGAGGAGTACGCCGGGACCCGTTCGGACCTCGAGGACCGCGCGCAGATGCAGCGGAACTGGATGGAGCACGGTGTCCGGAACGCGCGTCGCAAGGCGAAGGACAACGACAAGATCGGCAAGGGTCTGCGCACCGAGTCCACCGAGAAGCAGGCGGCGAAGGCCCGGCAGACGCAACGCCGGATCGAGCGGCTCGACGTGGTCGAGGAGCCGCGCAAGGAGTGGGACCTGCGGATGGAGATCGCCGCCGCCCCGCGCAGCGGATCGGTCGTGGCGACGGCGAACGGTGCCACCGTCGCGTGGGGCGGGGACCGCGAGTTCACGTTCGGTCCGGTCACCACTCAGATCGACTGGGGTGACCGGATCCTCGTCACCGGCGCCAACGGGTCCGGCAAGACGACCCTGCTGAAGGTGCTGCTCGGCAAGATCGCCCTGGATGCGGGCACCGCCTCACTCGGTTCGGGTGTGGCGATCGGCGAGATCGATCAGGCCCGCGGCCTGTTCGAGGGCGGCGAGAAGGTGGCCGACGCATTCGCGGCGCAGGTCCCGGACTGGCCGGACGCCGACGTGCGGACACTGCTCGCGAAGTTCGGGCTCAAGGGCCACCACGTGCTGCGGCCGGCGGCGTCGCTGTCACCCGGCGAACGCACCCGCGCCGCCCTGGCACTGTTGCAGGCGCGGGGCGTCAACCTGCTGGTGCTCGACGAGCCCACCAACCACCTCGACCTTCCCGCGATCGAACAGCTCGAGCAGGCGATGGAGAACTTCGACGGCACGCTGCTGCTCGTCACCCACGACCGGCGGATGCTGGATTCGACGCGCAGCACGCGCCGGTGGCGGATGGACGGCGGCCGGCTGTCCGAGGAGTAGTCAGTCGCCTTCGGCCATGGGCGGCAACGCCTTGACGAACGGCGGGTCGTAGTCGACCTTCCCCAGCTTCGCCGCGCCGCCGGGGGAACCGAGGTCGTCGAAGAAGTCGGCGTTCGCCTTGGTGTACTCCACCCACTGGTCCGGGACGTCGTCCTCGTAGAAGATCGCCTCGACGGGGCAGACCGGCTCACAGGCGCCGCAGTCGACGCATTCGTCGGGGTGGATGTAGAGCATCCGACCGCCCTCGTAGATGCAGTCGACAGGACATTCTTCGATGCATGCCTTGTCCAGAACGTCGACACAGGGCTCAGCGATGGTGTAGGTCACGTCTGTAATCCTGTCCTTTCCTGCCGTCCCGCGCGAATCGCCTCCACTCTGCCACGCAATTTCCCAGGGTCAACCTGTCATTTTGGCGCCCGTCGCCGGTTGTATGCGGTTGACAAACTGTTGGGTTTTCACAACACTTTGTTGCATGAGCCCAGTACGGCGTGGGGACGCCCTCCCCATCTACAACCGCATCGGCGTCCTTCGCGCCGAGCGTGGGATGAGCCGGGCTCAGCTGGCGGGACTCGTCGACGTCAATCCCCAGACCGTCGGGGCGCTCGAACGGGGCGACCACTACCCCAGCCTCGACCTGGCGTTCCGTATCTCGTGGGTGTTCGAACTGCCGGTGGAGGCCATCTTCTCCCGCACCGAGTTCGGACCCCTGTCCACCGAGCTGTATCGCACCGACCGACCGCCGTCCACGACAGGAAGCGGGGAGAGTTCCCATGTCTGAGACCACTCTGATCGAGCGGTACCAGGGGTTCCGGACGCGCAGATTCCTCCAGAACGAAAGCCGTTACCGCACCTGGCTACCGAGGTGGCGGACGCGCAGCCGCAGGCGAATCCTGGTGGTCGCCCTCGCGGTGACGTTCGTGTTCATGATCGCCGTCGGCATCGTATGCCATTTCGACATGGTCGTCGGGCCGCTGCTGTGGCTGCCCGCGTGCCTGTTTTTCTTCCCGCTGTGGACGATGCTCCAGATCGTGTCCGGGCGGCAGGGGGACGCTCCGCGCGATGCCCTCGACGAGTGGGAAATCCAGCAGCGCAACAGTGCCCGGTCGATTGGGCTGACGGTCACCCAGCTACTGACGCTCGTTCCCGCGCTGCACCTGATCTTCGTCGGCGCGCTGGACGTCGATCACGGCAACGTGCCGTACGCCGCCGGGCTGCTCGTCGTCACCGCGCTGATGATCGGGGGCTGCACACCCGCCATGATCCTCGGCTGGACACAACCCGACCCCGATCCCGACGACCTCGCCTCGTAGAGGCATCCGCCCTCCAGAACGGGAAGGACCCATGTCTCACACTCTCACGATCGACGGCATCTCCAAACGGTACGGCGAGGTCGTCGCACTCGACGATCTGTCCTTCGAGGTCCGCCCCGGTGAGATCTTCGGTTTCGTCGGCAGCAACGGCGCCGGCAAGACCACCACCATGCGCATCGCGCTGGGCGTCCTGTCCGCCGATTCCGGCGAGGTCCGGCTCGGCGGCAAGCCGGTGGACCTGGACGTGCGGCGCACCATCGGGTACATGCCGGAGGAACGCGGGCTGTACCCGAAGATGAAGGTGGGCAAGCAACTCGAGTACCTCGCCGAGCTGCACGGCATTTCCCGCTCGGCGGCGCGGGAAGCGGTGGCCCGCTGGACCGAACGCCTCGGTATCGCGGACCGTGTCGGCGACACCGTCGACGCCCTCTCGCTCGGCAATCAGCAACGCGTCCAGCTGGCCGCTGCGCTCGTCCACGATCCCGCTGTGCTGGTTCTCGACGAACCCTTCTCCGGCCTCGACCCCGTCGCGGTCGACGTCATGAGCGATGTGCTCGTGGAGAAGGCGAATACCGGAGTACCGGTGATCTTCTCGAGCCATCAGCTCGAACTCGTCCAGCGTCTGTGCCACCGTGTCGGCATCATCAGCCACGGCCGGATGCGTGCCGTCGGCACCGTCGACGAACTCCGCGGCGGCGGGAACGCCCAACTCGAAGTCCACGCGCCGGAGGCGCCGGTCGGGTGGGCCCATCACCTCGACGGCGTCACCACGATCAGTCACCTCGACGGCCGGACCCTGTTGTCGCTCGACGCCCACGTGGACGACCAGCTGATCCTGCACACCGCCCTGAAGACCGGACCGGTGCACGAATTCTCGCTGCACCGGCCCACCCTGACCGATCTGTTCCGAGAGGTGGTCACGGCATGAGTGCCCCACTGAGCCCTGCCCGCGCGATCGGCCTCGTGGCCCGCCGCGAATTCCTGACACAGGTGGCGAAGAAGAGCTTCGTCATCAGCAACGTGATCATCCTGCTGGCCATCGTGGGCGGCATCGTCGCGTATTCGCTGTTCTCGGGCGGCGACGACGAACGCCCCACCATCGGACTCGTCGGCGACCAGTCGCTCGCGCCCGCCCTCGTCGCCACCGGTGACGTGGTCGGGACGCCGGTCGACGTCGTCCCGACCACGGACGAACAGGCCGCGCGGGACGACGTGGGGAACGGCGACCTCGACGTCGCCCTGATTCCCGGCACCGACGGATCCGTCACGGCCGTCACCGAATCCGAGATCGGCTCCGGGCTTCGCACCGTGATCGACGCGGCCGTGGTGCAGCAGGCTCAGGCCGGCGCGCTCGCCGCACAGGGCGTGGACGCCGCGCAACTCGCCGAAGCGACCGGCCGGGCGGCCGTCACCGTCGACGCACTCGATCCGCCCGACCCGGAGAAGGGCCAGCGCGTGGCCCTCTCCATCGCCGTGGTCGTCCTGCTGTACATGCAGATCATGATGTTCGGCATGTACGTGGCGATGGGTGTCGTCGAGGAGAAGTCGAGCCGCGTCGTGGAACTGCTCCTCTCGACCCTCCGTCCGCTGCAGCTGCTCTGGGGCAAGGTGATCGGCATCGGCGCGGTCGGTCTCGTCCAGTTGACCGCCTACGGTGTGGCGGGTGTCGCCGCCGGACTCGCGACGGGCGTGCTCACCGTGACCGGGACGGCGATCGGGGTGCTGGCCGGAACGCTCGGCTGGTTCGTGCTCGGATTCGCGTTCTTCGCCGTCCTCTACGCCGCGGCCGGGTCGATGGTGTCGCGACAGGAGGACGTCAACGCCACCGCGTCACCGCTGATGGTGCTGATCGTCATCATGTTCTTCAGCGCCTTCTCCTCGGTGAGCAACCCGGACGGCACCCTGAGCAACGTCCTCAGCTGGATTCCGCCGTTCTCGGCGATCCTGATGCCGCTGCGCATCGCCGCCGGCGTGGCGTCCCCGGTCCAGGTGGTCGTCACGATCGCCCTCATGCTCGCGGTGACCGCCGCGCTCAGCGTGCTGGCCGCGAAGATCTACCAGCGCTCGATCCTGCGGATCGGCAAGGTCGTGTCGTGGAAGGAGGCGCTCGGGAGGTAGAGAATTCCCAGCGCACGACCAAGTTCCCTGTGTAGTCTTCGAATCGTCGATCGATGCTGCTCAGCTGCCGTCGCGGAACGGGGAACACCCATGGTCGTCCGTCGCAGGAAGCCGATCGTCGCCATCGCCGTCGCCGTGGTCGCGTCCATGACGTTGATGCTGACGGCATGCACGTCCGACGAGCCGACCACTGCGGGCGGTGGCAACGCCGGACCCGACGGCACCCCGGTCGCCTACAAGGAGCCGGTCAAGCTGTCGAGCGAGAACGGGGTGCTCGAAGTTCGACTGTCGGCCCATCAGGGCACGGTCGACCTCGATACCGTCTCGGAACCGGTGTCCAACTTCCTGGTCTTCGGTTACGAAATTATGCAGGGCACGAGTTCAGACGGTTCGACCACCGGCGGCGACCTCTATCCGGCACCGACGTTGCGCGTCGATCCGGGTGAGCGCCTGATCATCCACTACGACAACGATCTCCGGAACCTCACGATCGAGGACTTCTACGACCCCGCGTTCACGCCGGCGGGCGGGGAGGTCCCGATCTATCCCCCGGCCCTCGAATCGGCGCCGCTGAACCTGCACACCCACGGTTTGCACGTGAGCCCGGACGGCAACGCCGACAACGTGCTGCTCGACATCCCCGCCGGGATGGGCAACGTCTACGACTACGCGGTGCCGAAGGACATGCCGAACGGCCTGTACTGGTACCACAGCCACCGTCACACGATGACCGCGCAGCAGACGTACGCGGGGCTCGCGGGACTGCTGGAGATCGGCAGGCCCGACGGCAACCTTCCCCTGGTGACGCAGAACGACGTTCCCATCCGCGACATGGCGCTGCAGTACAACTTCGTATTCGACCGTAAAGGCAACGGCCACCAGCTGAACGACCCGAACTGGCCACAGTTCGTGAGCACGCTGAAGCCGCCGGAGGGGACACAGCTCGCCGACGGAACGTACGAGCCGAGCCTCGCGCCCGTGAACTTCGCGGAGACCACGGAGGGCTCCCAGTACTTCACCAATTGGTATTCCGGGCCGCTGTCGCCGGCGAATCATCGCGGGCAGAACCAGTTCGTGCCGGGCAATCTCCAGAGTTTCAGCAGTGATTCGACGAATGTCCCCGCCGACCCGTCGCTGCCGGACAACGAACGCGATGTGCAGTACACGATCAACGGGCAGTTCCAGCCGGAGCTGAAACTGAAGCCGGGCCAGACGGAGATCTGGTCGCTGGCGAACATCAGCGATTTCGCGTACATGCCGCTCAGACTCACCGAGACCGCGACGGGCAACCACCCGAAGTTCTCCGTCGTCGGCCAGGACGGAAACCCCTTCACCCGGGTGCAGCTGCCCGTCGCCGGTGACGGCACCCGGCTCATCATCCCGCCGGGGTCGCGGTACGCGATCGCCGTGACGATGCCGGACACCGGCGATCTGGTGCTCGACATGCCACCGCTGGAAGGGGCGAAACCCGTCACCAACCCCGGCGTGCTCTATACGAACAACGGCACCGACAATCCGCCGGCCGAGCTGGGCACGGTGACCGTCGACCCGTCGGTCATCAGCTACGCCGACGGCTTCTTCACCTTCCCCACCCAGACCCTCCTGCACGTCACACCCGACAGCGGTGACGGGCGGACCACGCCGTTCGAGCCCGGTCAGAACCTCGACGCGTACACGTCTTTCGTGGACACGTCGGTGATGACCCCCGACGTGAAGCGCACTCTCACGGTCTCGGGCGGGTTCGGCAACGAGAAGGCCAGCAACAGCGACCCGAAGGCCTTCACCTACGAGTTCGACGACAACACGTTCCCGAACATCCCGCTGATCCAGCCGCGTCTCAACTCGGTCGAGGAATGGTCGATCACGAACCTCAACAACGACGAGCATCCGATGCACATCCACGTCAACGACTTCCAGGTGATGGAGATCGTCGATCCGATCGCCGGCACCCGGACCGGGGTGCAACCGTGGGGTGAGGACAACGTGAATGTGCCGGCGCCCGTCACCGACGCGAACGAGAACCCGCTCGTGCCCGCATCGGTGACGCTGCGCACGAAATTCACGGAGTACACGGGCACTTTCGTGATCCACTGCCATCGCCTCAACCACGAGGACAACGGACTGATGGCCACCGTCAACGTCATCCCCGAGGTGTCGACGTACGCGGTGGCGGCGCCGGGTTCGGCGGGCACCCCCGCGACCGTGCAGGTCCACGACGGCAACGGCGACAAGGTGATCGCCGCGGTCACACCGTTCCCGTCGTTCGAGGGCACCCCGACGGTGGCGATGGCCGACGTCAACGGCGACATGATCCTCGACCTCGTCGCCGGGACCGGTGCGGGCGTGGCACCGGAGGTCGTCGCGTACGACGGCAACGATGTCGGCTCCGGCCCGTTCACCGCCGAGCTGACCCGGTTCGCCCCGTTCGACGACGGCTTCCGCGGGGGCGTCAACGTCGCGGGTGCGGACATCGACGGAAACGCGCTGGCCGACAACATCATCGTCGGTACGGGCCCCGGCACCGAATCGCAGGTGAAGGTGTTCTCGTCCACCCTGCCCACCGGGAAGGGCGGGGCACCCGAGGTCTTCTCGAGCTTCACCCCCTACCCCGGGTCGCAGGCCGGGGTCACCATCGCGACGGGCTTGGTCGACGCGGACTCGGGCCGGGCCGGCATCGTCACCGCCCCGGGGCCGGGAGAAGCGCCTCGCGTGAAGACGTTCCGCTACGACCTGTTCGAGCCGACCGCCGCCGCGACCGCCGACGGCACCGCGGACGAGCACGCCGGCCACACCGACGGACCGAGGACGACGTCGGAGTTCCTGGCCTTCGACGAGAGCTACCTCGGCGGTGTCTCACTCTCGACGGGGTGGGTGGCCGGCGCCGAAGGCGGAGCGAAGAGCATCGTCACCGGCATGCTGGGCGGCGACGGCAGTGTTCGCGTGTGGTCGAGTGGGTCACGCCTCGACGGTGAACCGGGCATGTATCTGGAGAGCCCGAACCACCACTCCGGCGACGTCGTCTTCACTCAGATCGCGTCGTTCGCACCGTTCGCCGGCGGCACTCCTGGCTCGGGCGTGCAGGTGGCCACCACCAGCACCACCACCGGCGCCGACCTGCTCGTCAGCGGCTCCGGGCCGGGCGGCACCGAGGTGCGCAAGTTCGGGCTGGGCCGCGCCGATCCGCAATCCACCACGCTGGTGCCGCTGCCGTTGGGCACCCTCCCCGCGCTCCCCGCAGCGCAAGGGTCCGTGCCTCTCGGTGGGCGGTAGACGGAGTCGCTCAGCCGGCCCGCTTCTCGGCGGCGTCGGCGATGTCGTCGAGATCGCGCCGGATCGCCTTGGTGGTGGCCTTCAGCGCGAAGGAGCCGAACACTTTCATCATGAACTTCGAAAATGCGCCGAGCCCAGTTGCTTCCGCCGAGAAGTGGAAGGTCAGGGTGGTGCGGTCACCAGCAGGCTCCAGGGTGAACACCGTCGTGTAGTCCGCGCCGTGGGACGACGCCTTCACCACGGTGCGCTTCTCCGGGTCGATCTCCGTGACCCACATTTCCTCGGTCGACGACTTGCCGAACAGCACCCGCGTCTCACGCCACCGCGTGCCGACTTCGTATTTCGTCGAGTCCAGCCTCTCGAGCTTCTCCACACCGCTCAGCACCGACTCTGCGTTGTCCAGGTCGGTGATGACCGCCCAGACCGCGCCGACGGACGCATCGATCGTTCGGCTCACGCGGATCTCCGAGGCTGACATGAAGCACCCATTTCTTTCTTCTCAGGGCAGGGTCCAGAACTGGCGGGTCACCAGGTAGAAGACGATGACCCAGAACACCATAACCCCGGCGACGATCGCGATCCCGCGACGGTTCGTTGTCGCTACCGGAACGTCCGGGGGCGGCCGCAGCCAGCGCCCCAGCACACGGTTCACGTAGTACGGCATCGTCACGAAGCTCATGATGAAGCTGGACAGCAGGTTTCCGATGAGCAGACCGAGCCACAGCGGCATCTTCAGCGGCGACAACGCGAGGGTGAGTATCACGACGGTGGGATAGAGACCGACCCACACCGCGATCGACGTCTTGGTTTCGGACGGCGGCGGCGCCTCGTTGCCGTTCTCGTCGAACGCGAACCAGCTCCCGAAGGAATTGTCGATGGTGCGCAATTCGAAGTCGTGGAACTTCTCCCCCTCGGCGAGGAGTTCCTGACGCTTCGCCGAGGTGAGCCACCTGTCGAGGTCGGCGGCGTTGTCGTAGCGGTACAGCGCGGTCCACTCGTCCTGGACTCCCTCGATGGGCCGGAAGAGTTCGCTCCCGCGGAAGCCGTCGAACTTGCTCTCTTCCAATCGCAGTCGATCCTGCCACGCGAGGAAGTCGTCGACGTGCTCCGGACCGACACGGTGCGTCACGACGACCGTCACGAGCGGATCGGACTCGCGCGTGCCCCCGCTGATGACCTGCTGGGTGGCGGGGCCGTCGAAGTATTGCTGCCCCTCGTCCAGGCGGTGCTGCCGGGTGGCGCTGTTGATCCAGGCCTGCACGTGGGCGACGGAATCGAAGCGGTAGACCACGACCCAGTCGGGTTGCACGGCGGTGGGCGGCGAGATCTCGGCGCCCAGGAACCCCGGGTAGTGGGACGCGGCGGTGTTCATGTCCTTTTGCCAGGCCTCGAAGGCCTCCTCCGAGCCGGCGCGCACCTTCTGGCCGATGATGACCGTCGCGGCGTTGCCAGTGGACTTCTCGGTGGACTTCTCGGTGTCCATCGCCCTCTCCTCACGGCTCAGGTCGTCGGAACCGATCGGTTCTCGCCGATTCGGCTGTAGATCCGCTCGGGGGTGAGCGGCAACGCGCGGAAACGCACACCCGTCGCGTTTTCCAGCGCATTGGCCAGCGCAGGCGCCACCGGGTTGATGCAGCACTCCGCCATTCCCTTCGCGCGCATCGGTCCGACGGAGTCCGTCGAATCGACCAGCAGCACTTCGGTACGGGGAATGTCGGCGTAGGTGGGGATGCGGTAGTTGCGCAGATTGGGGTTGATCATCACACCGTTGTCGTCGACCTGGAAGTTCTCGGTCAACGCGAATCCGATGCCCTGGGCGACACCGCCCTCGATCTGGCCGCGGACCTGCACCGGGTTGATGATCACCCCGGCGTCCGTGGCATGGACGCTGTAGAGGATGCGGATCTCGCCCGTCACCCGGTGGACGGCGATGCGGAACCCGTGGGTGTTGGAGACGACGCTGCGCGGCGACCCGTATGCCTTGCGCGCCTCGGTGAACCGGATGCCGCGGCGGCGGGCGGCGTCGAGGAGTTCGGTCAGCGGCACGCGCGTGCCGTCGCAGAGCACCCCGTCGTCGTCCATCGAGCAGGACGCGACGTCGACCCCGGTGTGCGCGGCGGCGAACGCCAGGATGCGATCGCGCAGCGCCTCCGACGCCCGCGACACGGCGTTGCCTGCGACGAAGAGGCCCGCGCTGGCGAACGCCCCCGTGTCGAAGCCTGTCCGGTCGGTGTCGGACTGCACGAGACGCACCCGCGACGGCGTGGTGCCGAGATGGGTGGCCGCGATCTGCACGTGCGCGGTCGACGTCCCCTCACCGAATTCGACGGTGCCGACGGCGAGTTCGTACATGCCGTCGTCGCCGAGCGTCGCCCACGCCTCCGAGATGTGTTCGGTCGGGGGCGCGGTCTCGTGCAGCGAACTCGCGGTGCCTTCGCCGACGAGCCAGTCGTCGCCCAGCACCTGCCCGTTCCCGGTCCGCCCCAGTGCGGCGTCGACCAGATCGATGCACTGCCCGAGCCCGTCCTCCGCGAACACGACGTCGTCGGGACCGTCTTCGATCGCGACGAGTGAGTCCCCGGGGCGGACGATGTTGCGGCGCCGCAACTCGAGCGGGTCGATGTCGAGTGCGACCGCCAGCTCGTGCATGGCGGACTCGACCGCGAAGGCGGGCTGCGTCATGCCGTACCCGCGCAGCGCTCCGCTGGGCACGCTGTTCGTGTAGACGGAGTACGCATCGAACTTCTTGTTCAGACACCGGTAGATCGAGATGGCGGCACCTGCGGCGAACAACGTCTCGCCGCCGTGGTTGCCGTACGCGCCCGTGTTCGACACGTTGCGCACCTGGAACGCCGTGAGCGTGCCGTCGGCGCGGGCGCCGAGCTTGATCGTCAGCTTCATCGGGTGCCGCGGCGACGCCGTCGTGAACTCTTCTTCCCGGGTGAACTCGAAGCAGACCGGCCGGCCCGTGTCGAGGGTGGCGAGCGCGACCAGATCCTCCGAGATCACCTCCTGCTTGCCACCGAAACCGCCCCCGACGCGCTTGCAGAACACCCGCAACTGGTCGGGGCGCAGGTCGAACAGGTGAGCCAGCTTGACCTTGGCGATGGACGGCGACTGCGAACTCGTGCGCACGTGCAGGCGACCGTCCTCCATCCAGGCGATCGACCCGTGCGTCTCGAGGTGCGCGTGCTGCACGCGTGGTGAGAAGTACGTGCCCTCGTGGATCACGTCGGATTCGACGAACCCCGCCTCGACGTCGCCCACCTCCCCGTGGAGCTCGAGCAGGATGTTGTGCACGGGATCGCGGACGAACGGGTCGTCCGAGCCGTGCAGCTGCGGTGCGCCGTCGGCCATCGCCTCCTCAGGGTCGAACACCGCAGGCAACACGTCGTATTCGACGACCACCTTGCGACAACCCTCCTCCGCGGCGCCGACCGTGTCCGCCAGCACCGCGACCACCCGCTGGCCGGCGAAGCGGACCGTGTCGTCGAGGATGTACGTGTCGTCGGGGTCGACGAGGTGATCGGTGTGGATTGCGGTCGTGAACCGCTTCCGGGGCACGTCCTCCCACGTGTACACGCGGTGCACGCCGGGTACGGCGAGAGCCGCCGTCTTGTCGATCGAGACGATGCGGGCGTGGGCGTGCGGGGAATGCAGCACCTTGAGATGCAGCATGCCCTCGACCTCGGTGTCCATCGTGAACTCGGCGCGGCCGGTGACCACATCGGTGGCCGCGGGTGCCCCGACGCTGGTGCCGACCGCGCGACCCGGCTCGGCGACCTCCACCGCGGCGACACCGTTGACGGCATCCTCGATGGCCCGATAGCCGGTGCAGCGGCAGAGATTGCCCTTCAGCGCGCGCGGCAGGTCTTCCTTCTGCGCGTCCGTGAACGTCGCCGAGGTCATGATCATCCCGGCGGTGCAGAAGCCGCACTGGAACCCGGGTGCCTCCCGGAACTGCCGCTGCAGCGGATGCAGGTCCTCCGGCGAACCGAGGCCCTCGATCGTGGTCACCTCCCGCCCCTCGGCGCGGAACGCGGGCGTGATGCAACTGTGCACGGGATCGCCGTCGAGCCACACGGTGCAGGCTCCGCAATCGCCTGCATCGCAACCCTTCTTGACACCGCGATGACCGAGCGAGCGCACGAACGTGCGCAGGCACTGGCCGGGATTCGGTTCCGCGTCGAACGTCCTGCCGTTCACGGTGTACGCCATCAGCGGTCTCCTCCCGCGAGCTCGGTCCGGATCTCCTCGGCGAAGTGCTTCGCCAGGTGGCGACGGTGGTCGGGGCTGCCGTTGGGGTCGTCGAACCACACGTCCTCGGGCAGTGCGTCGATGCGCTGCTGCAGCGCGTCGGCGTCGGGCGCGGCGTCGAACGCGAAACGGATCGGACGCGTCGTGCCCGCCGTAATCGTGAGCAGCAGGTCGTCGCTGTCGGGCGACCGGGTGCCGATCATGAACAGGGTGGAACGGCCCAGGTGCGTCAGCGTGAAGCGGCGGTGCGCGTGATGCTTGCGCAGGGCGCTGACCGGGATGTCGATGCGCCGCAGGATCTCACCCGGGGCGAGCACGTTCTCGTGGTTGCCCGTCACGAAGTCGGCGGCGTCGACGATCCGCTCGAACCCGTCGGCTGCCCACAGAGTGTACGTCGCCTCGAGCGCGACCGTCATCGTGATCATCGGGCCGGCGGGCAACGACATGCAGATGTTGCCGCCCACCGTCGCCGAATTCCAGATCTTGAACGATGCCAGGAACGCCTCACAGCTCGTTCCGAACAATGAGGCGGCTCTCCAGTCGTCCGGCGGCGCAAGCGCATACAACTCACGGATGGTGCACGTCGCTCCGATCTCGAGGCCGGCGTCGCTCGGCACCAGGGTGTCCCAGCCGAGCGTCGTGAGATCGACGAGACGGCGCAGGTCGGGCTGCTGATCGGAGAACAGCCACGTTCCGCCGGCCAGCCAGGCGTCGCCTTCCCGCCACTGCGCTCCCGGCCGGTCGGGTGGGCGCCGAACGACATCGGTGATGGTGTTGAGGTCCATATGACTGCTCCACTCGGGGAAAGTGTCGTCGTTCTCGTACCCGGCCTGCGTCAACCCATCTGACTCTAGACACCGTGGAAGCGGTCCCGGCGCTGTTTGCCGTGTTCCGGCCGCACAGGCGACCGTCACCCGCCGTAGCAGACATCTGCCGCCCCGGCGCGACCGCTACTCTCAGGGCCATGGCCGCCAAGATCTCCGCCCACGACGTGCTCGAGTTGGTACTGGACGCAGGCAGCTTCGTCTCCTGGGACACCGCGCCAGTCGATGCGCGGCCGAACGAGAAGTATCGCGCCGACCTGCAGAGGGCCGCCGAGAAGTCGGGGGTAGACGAATCGGTGATCACCGGCGTCGGCACCGTCCGCGGGCGCCCGGTCGCGGTGATCGCGTGCGAGTTCGCGTTCCTGGCCGGTTCGATCGGCGTGGCCGCCGCCGAGCGGATCGTCTCCGCCATCGAACGCGCCACCCGTGAGGGTCTCCCCCTGCTCGCCTCGCCCACGTCGGGGGGCACGCGCATGCAGGAGGGCACCGTCGCCTTCGTGCAGATGGTGAAGATCGCGGCGGCCGTCGCCACCCACAAGGCCGCCCACCTCCCCTACCTGGTGTATCTGCGGAACCCGACCACCGGCGGCGTCTTCGCGTCCTGGGGTTCGCTCGGGCACATCACGGTGGCCGAACCCGGTGCACTCGTGGGGTTCCTCGGGCCCCGCGTGTACGAGGCCCTGTACGGCGAGAAGTTCCCCGAGGGCGTGCAGACGTCCGAGAATTTGTACCGCAACGGCGTCATCGACGGCGTCGTCCCCGCCACCCGCCTGCGCCGGCTCGTGCATCGGGCGTTGCGGGTGCTGATCGATGCGCCGACGTCGGCTGCCGTCACCGAACCGGCGCCGACCGTCGACATCCCCGACGTGCCCGCGTGGCAGTCGGTGATGCTGTCGCGGCGCGCCGACCGGCCGGGCATCCGCCACCTGCTGCGGCACGCGGCCACCGAGCAGGTCCCCCTCAGCGGCACCGGCCAGGGTGAAACCGAGGGGACGGTGCTGCTGTCGCTGGCCCGTTTCCGCGGCGCGCCGTGCGTGTTGCTGGGCCAGGACCGCGCCGGACAGTCGGCGCTGAACACGATGGGGCCCGCCGCCCTCCGCGAGGCACGCCGCGGCATGCGCTTGGCCGAGGAATTGCAGATCCCCCTGGTCCTGGTGATCGACACCCTCGGTGCAGCGCTGTCGCAGGAGGCGGAGGAACGCGGGCTGGCCCCCGAGATCGCACGCTGCATTTCCGATCTCGTGACGTTGAAGACGCCGACCGTGTCCGTTCTGCTCGGTCAGGGCACGGGCGGCGGGGCGCTCGCCTTCCTCCCCGCCGACCGTGTGCTCGCCGCGCAGAACGGGTGGCTGGCCCCGCTTCCTCCCGAAGGCGCCAGCGCGATCGTCCACCGCGACACTTCGCACGCCCCCGAGATGGCGGCCGCCCAGGGCATCCGTTCGCTCGACCTGTTGCGCAATGGCGTCATCGACGCCATCATCCCCGAACATCCGGACGCCGCCGACGAGGCCGTCGACTTCTCCAAGCGGGTCGGCGAGGCCATCTCCCGGGAACTCCGCGCGCTGACCGGGGTTCCCGAGAGCGAACGCTTCGCGGCCCGGCTCGCCCGCTACCGGAACCTCGGGCTGGGCTAGGGCGTCGGCTAGGACAGTTTGATGGTCGGGTTGTACATGTCCATCCACAACGCGAGGTCGAGCGTCCGCTCGAGTCCGCGACGCGACACCTGACTGATCTGCGGGGTGTCGACGGACACCGCCCGGGACAGCCAGTCCGCACTGACCAGGCCGAACACCGGGTGCGAGGGGTCGCTGAGCAGTTCCTTGCCGTGCTGCTGCAACGCCACCGCATACTTCGGGTCCTGGGTTGACGGGTACGGAGACTTGACCCGGTCGATCACCGACTGCGGCAGCACATCCCTGGTCGCCGCCCGCAGCAACGATTTCTCCCTGCCGTCGAACGTCTTCAGCGACCACGGCGTGTTGTAGACGTACTCGACCAGCCGGTGATCACAGAACGGCACCCGGACCTCGAGTCCGACGGCCATGCTCGCGCGGTCCTTGCGGTCGAGCAGGACCCGGACGAAACGAGTCAGATGCAGGTAGCAGATCTTGCGCATCCGCCATTCGAAGTCGTTTTCGCCGTCCAGCCGGTCGATCCCGGACACCGCCGCGTCGTACGAGTCCTGCACGTAGTCGTCCATGCTCAGCCCCGCCGTCACGTCCGGGGTGAAGATGTTGCTCTCGTCCCCGAAGTGCTCGGCGAACTGCACCAGCCACGGGAACGTGTTCGCCTGCTGCGCCTTCGGGTCGAAGAACTGCTTGTACCCGCCGAACACCTCGTCGGCCGACTCACCGGACAGGGCCACCGTGGAGTGCTGACGGATCGCCTTGAACAGCAGATACAGCGACGCGTCCATGTCACCGAGACCCATGGGGATGTCGCGTGCCCGGATGACCTTCGCGCGCACGGCGGGGTCCGCCAGTGCGTCGGAATCGAGGACGATGTCCTGGTGCGCGGTACCGGATCGTCGGGCCACGTCGTGCACGTACGGAGTGTCCGGGGTACCCCGCAGTTCGTCCGCGACGAAATGTTCCGTCTGACCGACGAAGTCGACGGCGAACGTGCGGACCGTCTCGCCCACTTCGGCGAGCTGCTCGGCGGCGATACCGGTCATCGCGGACGAGTCGAGACCACCGGACAGCAGGGTGCAGCGCGGCACGTCGGCGACCAGTTGCCTGCGCACGATGTCATCGAGGAGTTCGCGGACGTGCGCGACGGAGGTGTCCCGGTCGTCGGTGTGCGGACGGGTCTCCAGGGTCCAGTAGCGGTGCGTCCGCACTCCGGTGCGTGAGACGGTGACCACCGTGCCCGGTTCCACCTCGCGCATGCCGTCCCACACGGCGTGTCCCGGTGTTTTCACGAACGCGAACAACTCCCGGATCCCGTCCATCGTGACGGTCGACTCGGCAATCGGATTGGCAAGGACCGCTTTCGGTTCCGAACCGAACAGGACGCCGTCTCGGGTCTCGTAGTAGTAGAACGGTTTGATGCCCATCCGGTCGCGGATCATCACGAGTGTGTCGGTCCGCGAATCCCAGATCGCGAAGGCATACATGCCGTTGAGCCGCTCCGCGACGGCCTCTCCCCACTCCAGGTATCCGTGGAGCACCACCTCGGTGTCGGAGTCCGTGGCGAACCGGTGACCGCGCCCGTACAGCTCCTCGCGGAGTTCCCCGAAGTTGTACACCTCACCGGAGTAGACCATCGCAACGGTCCCGCCGGGGGTGTTCACGCTCATCGGCTGATGCCCACCCGGCAGATCGATGATCGCGAGTCTTCGATGCCCGAGCGCGGCGTGTTCGACGACCCACGTACCGCGATCGTCCGGCCCCCGGCAGTTCATCGTCTCGGCCATGGCATCCACGGTGGACTGTTCGACGCGTAGATCGCGTTCGAACGAGATCCATCCGGCGATTCCGCACATGTGTTCCTCCGGCTGTCGCTGGCGCTCTTCTTTCCGCGCACATGGTCAGTTGCGAGGTGGCGAACCGAGTCCGAACCGTAGCAATCACATTGACAGTTCTTTACTCTTGCTAACCACCTATATTCCACGGTAACCCTTTTCGGCGCGCAGGCGGTGAGCCCGGAGACGCCGCCGGTCAGAACGGCGCGGGTTCGTCGAGTGCGTGAGCGCCGGGTGCGTGAGAGTCGGGTGCGCGTGCGCCGGGCGGCCGGTGCCGCACCGCATCGAGGTGCGCCTGCCGTCGGCGGCGCTCCGCCCGGATCCGGGCGGCGATGTTCTGCGCACGCGTGCGACGGCGGGTTGCGGGGTCGGCGGTCGCGACATCGTCTCGCCCGGCCGCACCGTCTCGCCCGGCACCCAGGAACCCCGACGACCGCGGACGGTATCGGTGGCCGGTGGGCGCGACCAACTCGATTCCACCGCCGGCGGTCACCGCCCAGTGTCCGGAATGCTTGAGCCGATGATGATTTCGACAGTAGGCGGTCATGTTCCCGGCCACCGTCGGACCTCCGGCCGCGGGATCGGCGTGGTCGAACGGCCGATGGTGATCGAGGTCCGTGTTCCAGGCCGCCACATCGCAGTGCAGCCATTCGCACCCGCCGGCCAGCACCCGCATCCAGGTGTCGAGCACGACGCCGGGACGGTACGTGGTCGCGGTGACAGACTTCGGTGCCCGCACCGGTTCGACATCCGCATCGGCCGCGATGTCGCGTGCGTGCGCCGCGTCGACGATTCCGTAGCATCGAGGTAGGCCGGTTCGTCACCGCCGCCGAGTGTGGAGTCGAGCATGATCAGGTGCACGAGGGGCTTGCGCGCCGTCGTCGCGATGCGGGAGTCCTGGCCGCAATCGACGCGCCCGCATTCACACTGCACGAACCCGGCCCCGTCGATGAGCGCGGACAATCCGTCGGCGCGCCTCTGTTCGTACGTTCGAAGGTCTTTCGGGCACACGGTGTTTGCCAGTTCGGCAGTCGCGCGTCGAATGCACGACCCTGCACCGCGGGAACGGATCCGAGGATTCGGCACATGCCGTCCTCTGCCGCGCTGACTCCGACGAACCTGTCCGCCTGCGCCTTCTCCCGCTTGGCCCGTACCCCTGCCGGGTCGAGACTCGCGATGATGCGGTTGGCGGCGTTCGTGAGCCTACGGCCGGTCAACCCGGTTCCACCGGATCGCGGTGGGGCCAGAACCTGTTCGAGGAGTTGATGTTCGACCTCGCCGATCCGGACGTCGCTGACGTTTGCCTTCGAGTCCTCGATCAGGCGCACCCGGTACATATCGAGATCGCCGCGCGCCATCGCCGCGCGCGTGGCGTGCAACCGGGTGCGCAGCGACATACCCAGGCCGACCAGCCGACCCGCCGCCGGTCGCCCCATGGTGAGGGCGGCACCGATCTCGGCCTCCACCACTTCGTGTGCGGTCGACGTCCAGGCCCCGTCGGACTCGACCTCGGCGGTGCGGCGCACGAAGAGCTCGGCGATCACCGCCAGCTTCCGTTCGGCCACCGCCGATTCACTGCGATGCAGGTCGGTCATCAACTCGACCAGACCCACATCGGATTCCCCGTCGACGAGACAGCAGACCATCTCACGAACGCCCCGATCGAATACCCCCGTATCGAACATGTGTGCCCCTCCTTACGTTTGTGTGGGCAGTCTTACCTCGATTCCGCCGAGATTGAGATAGATCATCGCCTTGAGTGATTTTGCTGAATGATGACCG
>NZ_JBHWUE010000094.1:0-36743 GCF_042738615.1 Rhodococcus sp. NPDC059968 | reverse complement strand
CTACGACAAGTACGCCACCACCTACCTCGGTGGCGTACTCTTCGCTGCGCTCGTCATTCATCATCGTGTCCGTAAATAGCAGACACGCTCTAGTCGACGCTGGTGACCGGTATCGATCCGCCGGTGATCACGGAACCGTTGTCCGACAACAGGAAATCGACGACCTTCGCAATCTCCGTCGGCTTCGACCACCCCTTACGATTCGAGTCGGGCATGGCGGAACGGTTGCCGGGAGTGTCTATGACGAACGGCAGCAGCGCGTTGACCCGGATGTGGTCGTCGATGTACTCGAGAGCAAGAGTCTCGACGAGTGCCACCACGGCAGCCTTCGACGCGATGTACGACGCCGCACCGGAAAACGGTCGACGTGTCGCAGCGGCGGACATGCAGATTACCGAACCTCCACCACCCCGAATCAAGTGCGGGAGCGCGGACTGGGTCACCGTGTACGCGGTCCGGACATTGAGGTTCAGCTGTGCGTCGAGTGTCGCCACCGGCGTTTCGTGCACCCGCGTCCCCGAAGTGAAACCCCCGACGAGGTTGACGACGCCGAAAAGGGGCCGATCCGCGTCGTCACCGGCGATGGCGACGACGTTCTCGAGGTCGTCCTCGTCGGCGAGATCGGTGCGCACCAACTGCAGATTGGGATGCTCGGGAAGGCGGCCGAGTTCGTCACGGTTGATCCACGGGACCACCACCCGCCATCCGGTCATCAGGAGGTGGGTGGTGACCGACGACCCGAGGCCACCGGTTCCCCCGGTCACTAGAGCTGTGCGTGCCATGTCCTTCACTGCCCTTTCCACACCGGCGCACGCTTCTCGGCGAATGCGCGGGGTCCTTCCTTGGCATCCTCCGACGTGGCGATCCGCGGCAGTTCGTCGGACGTCATCGACCAGCCGGCCTGCTCGTCGGGCCGGTCACCGTTCGCTCGCTGTGCGAGGGCGATCCGCTTGTGTGCCTGCACGGCCAACGGGGCGTTCGACCCGATCTGTTCGGCGAGTGCGAGCGCCGTGTCCAGCACACGCTCGGCAGGTACGACCCGATTGACCAGATGAAATTCGAGTGCCTGCCGGGCCGTCACCGGTTCACCGGTAAGGAGAAGTTCCATTGCGACCGTGGCGGGCAGCTTGGCGGGGAGACGGAAGGCGCCGCCGGCACCTGCGATCAGCCCCCGCTTGACTTCGGGCAGTCCGAACGTCGCCGTGTCGGCTGCGACGGCGAGATCACTCGCGAGGACCAATTCGGTTCCACCACCGAGCGCGGGCCCGTTGACCGCGGCGATGGTCGGCTTGCTGATGGCGTGGCCGACGTAGCCCGCGAGCCCCCAGGCTTCGCGGCCCGCTGGAATGACGCTTTCACCGCGAGCGAGCGCCTTGAGGTCGGCCCCCGCGCAGAACGCCTTGTCGCCCGAGCCGGTGAGCACCACGACGCGGACGTTCGGGTCTGCTTCCGCTTCGTCGAGGGCGTCGCCCACCCGGATACACATGTCGGCGTTGACCGCGTTGCGCGCCTCCGGACGGTTCAATGTGATCAACATCGTGTGGCCACGCACTTCGACGAGCGCCGGGGGCGTGGTGGAGGTGGTGGATTCTGTGACGGTCATACTCTGTCCTTCGCAGTCGGGAGATGTGTTCGGTGGGCGCAGGTCATACCCACACCCGATCGAGGTCCGCGGCCTCCCGTGGCGGGGAGGTCGGTGTAGAGGGTGGTGTCCTCGAGAAGCGGGGCGCCGGCATGGGTTGCA
This sequence comes from Rhodococcus sp. NPDC059968, assembly GCF_042738615.1. NCBI lineage: Bacteria > Bacillati > Actinomycetota > Actinomycetes > Mycobacteriales > Nocardiaceae > Rhodococcus > Rhodococcus sp. NPDC059968. The sequence goes on along the minus strand of NZ_JBHWUE010000094.1, from coordinate 34,999 downwards.
CGACGCCGTCGATCTCCACGAAGGACCCGCGGGTGGAGAAATGAGGATCAGCGGGGGCCTCGGCGAAGCTCGACACGGGGGTGACGCACGCGTCCACGTCCGCGAAGGCGGCGGCCCACTCCGCCCTGGTGCGGGTGGTGAACCTTGCTGCCAACAGGACGCGGAGCTCGGGCCAAACACTGCGGTCGTCACGGTCCGGAAGGGCGTTCGGGTCGAGTCCCAGTACCGCGATCAGCCTGTCGTAGAACTGCGGTTCGAACGCACCGACCGCCATGTAGTGGCCGTCCGAGCACACGTAGGTGTCCCAGAAGGGGCAGCTACCGTCGACCAGGTTCGCGCCGCGTTCGTCCGACCAGCTTCCCTGCCCCCGCATCGACCACGCGTGCTGGGTCAGGACCGCCGCCCCCTCGGCAGCGGAGACGTCGACCACCTGACCGAGTCCGGATCGCTGTCGCTCCCAGAGGGCCGAGAGGATTCCCGTGACCATGAACATGGACCCGCCAGCGAACCCGGCCACCACGTTGAGAGGTGGCACGGGGCGCTCGTGGCCCCTGCCGATCGAGTGGAGGATTCCCGTCGGTGCGATGAAGTTGATGTCGTGTCCGGCCTTGTCAGCTCGGGGGCCGTCCTGACCCCATCCGGTGACGCGGGCGTACACCAGAGAGGGCACGTGTTCGAGCACGACCGCCGGTCCCAGTCCGAGGCGTTCGACGACGCCGGGCCGGAAGCCCTCGACGAGGACGTCTGCACCGGATGCGAGGGCGAGGACGTCGGCGACTCCTCGAGAATCTTTGAGATCGACCTCCACGACCCGCTTTCCGCGGTGCAGGTGATCGGCGCTGGATTGGTCCCCAGGGAGAAGTCCGGGGCGCTGGACTCGGACGACGTCGGCACCGAGATCGGCGAGAACCATCGCGGCATGCGCGCTCGGCCCGATGTTCGCCAGCTCGACCACCCGCAGTCCGATCAGGGGCCCACTCCTGCTCACCCTCGATCAGCTCCACACAGTGTTCGCCGGAACCGCCACCCGCGAGGGGGCCATCGGTGTGGCCGTCGGGGTACGCGAGAACGCCGGTGCCGGTGCGGGCTGCAGGACACCGTCGAGGTCGGTGAAGACGTTCCGGTCGATCATCTGCGGGTCCTGTGCGGCCTCGTCGAAGTCCAATACCGGTGTGACGCAAGCGTCCACGTCGGCGAACAGCGCTGCCCACTCGTCGCGGGTGCGCGACGCGAATTTTTCGGTGAACAGCTTTCGAACGAGGGGCCAGCCCTCGATATCACGCTGATGGCCGAGGGTCGCCGGGTCGATGTCGAGAACGCGCACCAGTTCCGCGTAGAACTGGGGCTCGAGCGCACCGACGGCGACGTACTTGCCGTCGGAACACTCGTAGGTGTCGTAGAAGGGCGCGGATCCGTCGAAGACGTTGGTGCCCCGGTCGTCCGACCACTGGCCGGTGCCGCGCATCGACCACAGCAGATGGGCGAGCGCGGGGGCGCCGTTGACCATCGCCGCGTCGACCACCTGTCCCCGGCCCGACAGTTGACGTTCGACGAGCGCGGCGAGTATCCCGACGACGAGGAACATCGACCCACCGCCGAAGTCGCCGAACAGATTCAGCGGTGGAACCGGGCGCTCGTTCTTCCGGCCGACGGCGTGGAGCAAACCGGTCACCGAGATGTAGTTGAGATCGTGGCCGGCCTGCAACGCGCGTGGTCCGCTCTGCCCCCACCCGGTGACCCGGCCGTAGATCAGGCGTGGATTTCGGGTGAGGGCCTCGTCCGGTCCGAGCCCCAGACGTTCGGTCACACCGGGTCGGAATCCTTCGATCAGGACATCGGCGCGTTCCAACAGGCCCAGGACCACTTCGATGTCCTCGGGGTGCTTGAGGTCCGCTTCGACGATCGTGCGGCCGCGCAGCTGCTGGCTCGCCGTGCGATCGGGAGCCGGCAGGCCACCGGCGCGCTGCACTCGAACCACGTCGGCTCCGAGGTCCGCGAGAAGCATTGCAGCATGCGGTCCGGGTCCCATTCCGGCGAGTTCCAGTACGCGGATACCCGTCAGTGGACCGCTGCCGACGTCTTCGGTTGGCACGGCTGCTCCTGGATCGAGGTGGTGTGAAGTGTGGTCGGTGACCCGGTCAGTCACTCGACGGAAGGGGCTTCGCGCTCTTGAGTGCGAGCACCTCGTCACCCAGCGCCAGGCTGCCCTCGCCGCTCTTGGTGGCGAGAACCTCGACGGAACCGGCGGTGTCCGTGTAACGCTTGCCGATCATGGTGCCCCCGGCGAGATCCCCGGCCGGTGTGAGTCCTTCCGCAGGCGATCCGGCAGGATCGATCATCGGCTGCCCGCCGCACGTCAGGGTGACGTCGCCGCTCCCGGCCCGGACGACGATGACCTCGGTGGTACACACCTGGCTGCGCAGTCGTGCTCCGGTCTTCAACATGGGAATCCCTCTCTTGCTGTGGTATTCGGCCCGTGTGTGCTCAGGCCGAGGTGGACGACTAGACGGCGGACGTCTGAGGTTCGCAGTCCATGACGCCCGCGACGATCTCCGCGACGATGTCTTTGCGCAGGATCTTTCCGGTCAGGGTCGTGGGCAGTTCGCTACGGTAGACGATCCGATCAGGAGTTCGGGAACCGCGCAGACGGGCGCGCACGAACTGTCGAAGCTCTTCGGCTTCGGGGACCTCTCCGGGCTCGGGAACCACCGTCGCGACGATGGCTTGACCCCAATGGTCGTCCGGGATGCCGACGACCACCACCGAGCGCACCCGTGGGTGTTCCACCAGCACGTCCTCGATCTCCGCAGGCGCGATGTTCTCGCCGCCGCGGATGATGGTGTCGTCGTTGCGGCCCACCACGAAGAGGAAACCCTCGACGTCCTCGAACGCCAGATCACGGGTGGGGAACCACCCGTCGGCGTCGAGAACCGAACCACTACCCATGTATTCGCCGGACACCTGAGGTCCGCGGACCCACAGTTCGCCTTCTTCACCCGGTGCGACCGGCTTGTCGTAGGCATCTCTGATCTCGACCTCGATGCCGGGCACCGGCCGGCCGATCGAACCCAGCCGGGCGCGGACCGCAGGGTCTTCGGATTCCAGTGCGGCGCGGTGATCCTCCGGGCCGAGCAGGGCGATCGTGGAGCTGGTCTCGGTGAGGCCGTAGGCGTTGACGAAACCGACGTTCGGGAACGCGCGGAGGGCGGCTTCCAATGTCGGCCGCGGCATGCGCGCACCTCCGTAGGACAGCGACCGCAGCGTGGGGACGTCGGCATCACTGCCACCGAGGTGATCCACGATGCGGTCGAGCATCGTCGGGACGACCATCGCCGATGTAGCCTTCGCGGTGCGTGCGAGTTCGACCCAGTCCGCGGCGTCGAACTGCGGGAGGTAGATCATTTTCCGGCCCGCGTAGAAGTTGGTCAGAATCGTGCCCATACCTGCGACGTGGTAGGGCGGAACGCTGATGAGCGCGCCGTCCGTCTCCTCGGCGGAGGCGAACTCGACGGTCCCCATCACGTAGCTCAACAGATGGCTGTGCCGGAGCACGACGCCCTTCGGGGCGGAGGTGGTACCGCTCGTGAACAACACGATCGCCGGTGCGTCCGGTTCGATGTCGGCGGCCGCTACCGGATCCGATGCCAGCTCCTCGGCGCGGGCGAAGAAGTCGTCGGTGCTGACGACGAGGGTGGCGTCGGCGTTCGCGACCGGTGCGAGATAAACCGGGTCGACGACGACGAGTGCGTCGTCGACTCTCGCGATCAACTGCTGCAACTGTGCTGCACCGAGTCGGTAGTTGACGGGTGTGAACGGGACACCGGCGTAGGCGGAGGCGAAGAGAAGGGCGGGAAGTTCGAGTCCGGAGCCCCCGAGGAACACGACGTTGCGCGCTCCCGACTCGATCACGGCGCTTCCCGCGCCCGCGACGAGCCGGCCGAACTCCTGGTAGGTGAGCGAACTGTCACCGACGGTGATCGCGGTGCGGTCCGGGTTACCGGAGATCGCCATCTCCAGGATCAGCGAAATGCTCATGGTTGTCTTCCGATCAGGTGAGTGTCGAGGGAGCCGTCAGTGGGGGTCCTTGGCCGGCAGGGCCGCGATCGAAGGGGGATCGTGCTCGGTTCGCCCGGTCTTCGCGGCACTGCCGGGAGAGCCGAGTTCGTCGAAGAAGTCCGCGTTGGAACTGACGTATCCGGACCATTGATCAGGCAGGTCGTCGTCGAAGAAGATGGCCTCGACGGGGCAAACGGGTTCACAGGCTCCGCAGTCGACGCACTCGTCGGGATGGATGTACATCATCCGTCCGCCCTCGTAGATGCAGTCGACGGGGCATTCTTCGATGCAGGCTTTGTCCAGTACATCGACGCAGGGTTCGGCAATTACGTACGGCACGGCGGGTCGGACTCCTAGCTCTGACGATGACCTAACTCAACTTGTCCAGAACCATATGCCATCTTCTGACATCTTGTCTATGAAATATTGAAGTCGGTCCCGAGTCGGCTCGATGCACGGCTCGACGTGGCGATATGTGCGCTATCCGCACAATGTCGACGGGAAGAATCGGCTATTCGCGATCGGCTCTGTTGCGCGGCGGCATCATTGGATACTCTAATATCTGACAGCTCAGGTCATATTGAGATCCTGCAGCTCCGACGCGGCTGTGATGCCGTTCCGCTCAATCGAAAGGTACTCCGCCATGGCCTTGGCGATCTCGGAAGAACACAAGGAACTGGCCGACGTGGCCGCGTCCCATCTCGCGCGGGGGAACGTGCGGGAGGCCGCACGTCAGACTCTCGATGGCACCGGTGCGGAACTTCCCGCGTTCTGGTCCGCGACCGCAGGGCTCGGCTGGTTCGGACTGCACCTGCCCGAAGAACACGGGGGGTCGGGCTTCGGTCTCCCCGAACTGACGGTGGTACTGGAGGCCCTCGGACACGAACTGGCCCCGGCGCCGTTCCTTCCGACGGTGACGGCCTCGGCGATCCTGGCACACAGCGCACCCGAATCGGTTCAGGCTCGGTGGCTTCCGGGACTGGCCGACGGTTCGGTGATCGGCGCCGTCGGCCTGTCGCCGGGGTTGACCCTCGATTCGGACGGTGGCCTCACCGGCGAGAGTCGCGCGGTAATCGGCGCGCCCCAGGCCGCTGTGCTCGTGCTGGTCGCGGGAGACGACCTCGTGGTGGTCGAACCCGGCGAGGCCGGTGTGTCGGTGTCGACGCGAGCGGGATTGGACACGACCCGGACGATCGGCAACGTCACGGTCGACGGCGCTGCGATTCCCGCCGAGCGCATCCTGAAGGGCGCAGCGCGCGCCGCCGTCACGTACTTCCGCATCCTCGCCGCCGCCGAGGCCGTGGGAAGCGCGATGGCCTGCCTCGAGACCGCCACCGATTACGTGAAGACCCGCGAGCAGTTCGGGCGACCAGTCGGCACCTTTCAGGCAGTGAAGCATCATTGCGCGAACATGCTGATCGACATTGAGATGACCGTGGCCGCCACCTGGGACGCGGCACGGGCCGGAGACGTCGAGAGCGCCTGGTTCGCCGCCGCGGTCGCGGCCTCACACGCCGCCCGGGCGCAGGTGAAAGCGGCCCGGCTCAACATCCAGCTGCACGGTGGTATCGGCTTCACCTGGGAGCACGACGCGCACCTGTACCTGCGTCGAGCGGACACTGTGGCGGCTGTATTGGCGGACGGGCGAGACCCGCTGGTCGACGTCGTCGAGGCCTTCCGCGCCGGGGAAGCGCACGGTGCGTCGTTCGGACTGCCGGAGGAAGCGCAGGCGTTCCGTGAGCAGGCCGGTGCTGCGGTGCGGCACTACAAGGTGCTGCCCGAGTCGGAGCAGCGTGACTATCTGGTGGACAGCGGCTACCTCGTTCCGCACTGGCGGAAGCCCTGGGGCCGGGAAGCCGGAGTCGTGGAGCAGCTGGTGATCGAGGAGGAGTTCGCGGGGATCGATCTGCCCGATCTCGGAATCACCGGCTGGGTCAACCTCACGATCTCTCAGGTCGGGACGGACGAGCAGAAGAGCCGGTGGATCGATCCCGTCCTCCGTGGGCAGACCAACTGGTGCCAGTTGTTCAGCGAGCCGGGTGCGGGGTCCGACGCGGCTGCGGTTCGCACGGCGGGCAAACGCATCGACGGGGGGTGGCGTGTCACGGGACAGAAGGTGTGGACGAGTGCCGCGCTCGGTTGCGAGTGGGGTCTGGCCACGGTCCGGACGGATCCGCAGGCCTCGAAGCACGCCGGCGTGACGATGATGGCGATCCGGCTGGACTCACCAGGAGTCGAGATCCGTCCGCTGCGGGAGATCACCGGGGACGCGCTGTTCAACGAGGTGTTCTTCGACGACGTCTTCGTGCCGGACACGGACGTGGTCGGTGGCGAGGGAGAGGGCTGGAAGGTGGCCCGGGCGACGCTCGGCAACGAACGCGTCTCCATCGGTGGCGGTAGTGGTTCCATCGCGTTCACCGGGAAGGAATTGGTGAAGCTGCTCGACGGCTCTCCGGGTGCCAGGGAAGGCGCGGAGCACGAGGTGGGGGAGATCCTCGCGGAGGAGCACACCTTGCGTCTGCTCAACCTCCGCCAGGCCGCACGGGCGATCGTGGGGGCCGGTCCCGGTCCCGAGGCCAACGTCACCAAACTCGTGAAAGCCGAACACTCCCAGCGCATCACCAACCTCGGCATCACTCTGGCCGGTCCAGCGGCGGTGATGGGTGAGGTTCCGGACGTCTCCTACCCCTACCTCTTCACCCGTTGCCTGACGATCGCGGGTGGAACGTCGGAAATCATGCGCAACACCATCGCCGAACGGATCCTGGGGCTACCGCGCGATCCGCTGGTCCGCTGAGTGATGACAGACGAAAGGAATTGCACGTGAATGACCTTCCCCTCGCGGGTGTCACCGTGGTCAGTCTGGAACAGGCTGTCGCGGCACCGTTCGCGACGCGTCAACTGGCAGATTTGGGAGCCCGCGTCATCAAGGTCGAGCGACCTGGCGACGGGGATTTCGCCCGCGGCTACGACGTTTCGGTTCACGGGCAGTCGAGTTACTTCGTCTGGCTCAACCGGTCCAAGGAATCTCTGTCACTCGATCTCAAGGCCGACGAAGGCAGGGAAATCCTGTTCGAGCTTCTCACGACGGCAGATGTCCTCGTGCAGAACCTGGGACCGGGAGCCACTGACCGCATGGGCCTGGGCGCGGAGGATCTCGCCGCCCGCTTCCCGACGCTGATCGTCTGCGACATCTCCGGTTACGGTGCCGACGGACCGTGGGGTACGCGCAAGGCCTACGACCTCCTGGTCCAGGCGGAGGCAGGGCTGCTGTCCATCACCGGGTCGCCGGACGAGGTCGCGAAGGCCGGAATCTCGGTCGCCGACATCGCAGCCGGAAGTTTCGCCTACTCGGGAATCCTTGCCTCCCTGTACACCCGGGCGGTGTCGGGCCGAGTGCGTTCGGTCAGTGTGTCTCTGTTCGACGCGCTGGCCGAGTGGATGGGTTCACCGGCGTACTACGCGCAGTACGGCGGCGAGAGTCCCCTGCGCACCGGTGCTCGGCACGCGACGATCGCACCGTACGGGCCGTTCACCGCAGGTGACGGAGAGCGGGTGCTCCTCGCGATCCAGAATCAACGTGAATGGGAGCGGCTGTGCATCGAGATACTCGCACAGCCCGACCTCGTCACGGACTCTCGGTTCGCCACCAATCCCGACCGAGTGGCCAACCGAGAGGTATTGGAGCAGATCATCACCGAGGCCATCGAGGGTTTCACCGCAGACCAACTCGCCGGGCAACTGGAGAAAGCGTCGATCGCGAACGCGCGGATGAACACGGTCAGCGAACTGTGGGCCCACCCGGTACTCTCCGAGCGCAAGCGATGGCGAGATGTCGCGACGCCGCACGGGACTATCCAGGCACTCGTGCCGCCGGCGTCCTTCACGGGCGTCGAACCACGGATGGATCCCGTCCCCGCGGTCGGAGAGCACTCGGCCGCGATCCTCACTGGTCTCGGACGTTCCGGCACCGACATCGCACAGCTGAGGTCGAAGGCGATCATCTGACGGAAGAGGGAGTTGTCACGTGGAAGATCTGGCGTTGGTGTTGGCGGGCGGAGGAGTCGCAGGTATCGCGTGGGAACTGGGCTTCCTCCTCGGAGTGCAGGACGAGTCGGAGCACGTGGCTCGGGCGCTTCTCGATTCCACACATCTCGTCGGCACCTCGGCCGGTGCCACCGTCGCGGCTCAGATCTCGAGTGGTGTCGGTCTGAGCGACCTGTTCCACACGCAACTCGTGGCGGAGACCACCGAGATCGATCCCGGTGTCGACCTCGAGCAGCTGATGGCGGTCTTTGCGGAGGGACTCGGCGACGAGAACGCCTCGCCGCGAGAACGGTTACGCCGCATCGGCGCGTCGGCGCTCCGGGCCCCCACAGTAAGTGAGGAAACGCGCAGGGCGGTCATCGAGTCTCGGCTCCCATCGGACGAATGGCCGGAGCAGGCGCTGAGTATCACCGCAATCGACGCGTTGACCGGTGAGCTCGTCGTCTTCCAGCATGGTCACGGTGTCTCGCTTGTCGACGCCGTGGCCGCGAGCTGTGCGGTTCCGGGAATCTGGCCGACGGTGACGATCGGCGGACGCAAGTTCATGGACGGTGGTGTGGAAAGTACCGCCAATGCGTTCTTGGCGGGGGAGTACGGGCGTGTCGTAATCCTTGCTCCGGCACCCGAGCCCGGTCCCTATCTGCTCGGAGGGAGTCTGCTCACCGAGATCACGTCGATGTCCGGTTCCGACGTGCTGCCCGTCTTTGCCGACGCTGCCGCGGTCAGGGCTTTCGGGACGAACCCGTTGGCACCCTCGACACGAGCTCCGGCTGCACTCGCGGGGCGCGATCAGGGCCGGCGAGCAGCTGCGCAGCTTGGCGAGTTCCTCGGCGTCGTTCCCTGACGGGGACGCCCCTGAAGCGCAGACGACCACAAAGAAACCCGCCATGGGCACGACACTCGTTACGGTGTCGAGCCCATGGCGGGTCGCGGCGTTCGACGGGTCCGGCTGAGTGGCCTTGCGTCGTCGCCGGTGTCTACTTCGGCTGGAAACGCAGTGCACCGTCGATCCGGATGACCTCGCCGTTGAGGTAGTCGTTCTCGGCGATGTGCTGCACGAGGCCGGCGTACTCGGATGGGCTGCCCATGCGGTTCGGGAACGGAACATTCGAACCCCAGAACTTCTCGGCCTCTTCGCGCTCCATCTTGAACGCGGGTGTGAAGAAGGTGCCAGGCGCGATGGCCATCACTCGGATGCCGAACTTGGTGAGGTCGCGAGCGGCAGGAAGGGTCAGGCCCACTACGCCGCCCTTGGCGGCGGAGTAGGCGGTCTGTCCGATCTGGCCCTCGAATGCCGCAATGCTCGCGGTGTTGACGATGACCCCACGGCTGCCGTTCTCGTCGGCCTCGTTCTTGGCCATGGCTGCCGCGCCCAGGCGAAGCACGTTGAACGTGCCGTTGAGGAAAAGGTTGACGTACCACTGGAACTGCTCGAACGAGGCGGGCTCGCCGTCCCGTCCGACCACGCGTGAGGCCCCGGCGCCGCCCCCGTGAGCGTTGACGACGATGCGGAGCGGAGCGAGCTCGTTTGCCGCCGCGAGGGCTGCGACGACGCTGGCTTCATCGAGTACGTCGGTGCTGACGTAGCGGACCTTCTCGCCGAGTTCGGCTTCCAGTGCCTTACCGCGCTCGTCGTTGAGGTCGGCGACGATCACCGAGGTTCCGGCAGCGGCGAGCTGACGTACGGTGGCCTCTCCGAGGCCTCCCGCTCCGCCCGTGACGAGCGCGGACGCGTTGCTGATGTCCATCTTCGTTGTTCCTCTCCTGGCCACGAAACGAGCCGCGAGCCGTTGACTGGTGCACTCAATCAAAAATGACACAATTGTCAGAAAAGTTCAATAGCGTGGAGGGAGTAGATGTCCGATCCCACTTGCGAGTGCGAAAGTGGATGGTGCATAGACAGTTCGAGCCCTGCCGCGCCATGCGGTAGGGCTCGACTGTCGATCGACGGTCAGATGATTGTCAGGTGGCGTGACTGAAGAATCCGCGCTTGATGCACGCCACGAGCAGCGACACGAAGTCGTCCTGCGGCAGCGGCTCGGGAAGCTCCTGCGACGCCTGCGGCACCCGGCCGACGAGGGCACGGAAGATCAAGGCCGCCATGACCGGGTCGAACGGGTAGTCGCGCTTGCGGCTCGTCACCACCGCCAGGAGGGCGTCGTCCATGCGTGCCTGCCCGTAGGTGCCCAGGTCCACTACCATGTCGTTCCCACTGTTCCGCTCGGACCAGACGTCGATCGATCCTGCGTAACGAGTGACGTACTGCGAAAACCCCACCAGCCATTCTCGCAACTCGGTTTCATCCTCTGCCATCGGATCGATCTTCCGGACCCGCTCGGCCTGTTCGATCGCGCACGCCGTGGCCTCCACACTCAGTGCCACGAGCAGATCCTGCTTCTCGCTGAAGTACTTGTAGAACGTTCCGCGCGCGAATCCGGCCTGCTCGACGATGTCGTCGACGCTCGTGCGGTGGTACCCCTTTTCGCGGAACTGGATTGCACCTGCTTCGACCAGAGTCTCGACGGTCTTCACCGCTCGCTTGCTGAGACCCGCCACGCGGTCCTGGGTGGACAGACCCTGGGTGTTCGGGGGCTCGGGCATGTCGATGGAGCCGGTGCCCGACGCGCGCAACGAGAGGCTGTTCAGGACCTCGGGTGGGGTTTCGGGGAAGAGCACCAACTGAATGAAGACGGACACGGCGTCGACGACGGACTGGGTGTCGCGACCGTAGGCCCGTCCGGTGTGGATGAAGAGGTTCATCCGGTGGACGATTGCGGTCATCATCACGGCACCCGCGTCAGGATCGATGCCCTCGATTCCCGATGTGGCCAGGCGTTCGGAGATCCGCTTGTTGTAGCCCTCGATGAACCGTGTGATCTCCGGCCGCACGGCGGTATCGGACGCGGCGACCTGCGTCCACTGCACGAACATCGTCGAATACTTGTCGAAGACCCAGCTCCACTCGCCCAGCCACCAGTTGAGGTTGTCGAACCCCACCTCGGTGGGGCCCAGGGGCCCGATGCGGCGCGCGACGCGGAACAGCGCACGGCCGCACTCTTCGAGGAGTTCGAGGAAGATCTCGTCCTTGCCGGGGAAGTACTGGTAGAGCGTGGCCCGGGAAATGTCCGCGGCTTTCGCGATCGCCTCCACCGAGGTGTTGAAGAAGCCGACCTCGGCGAAGAGATCCAGTGACACTTCCACGATCTTGTTGCGCGTGCTTGCGCCCCGACTGCCCACTTCGGGGCTCGACGGGCCGTAACTTGCTCGGCGGGTGATCGAATTTTCTGACATCAGTGGACAGTCTATGGGGAGGCGAGGCAGATTGCGAGGACGAGGACAGGTGAGTGGGCGGAATTACTACGCATCGGTAACTCCGAATTCCGCGGTACCACTGATGGCGATTCCGCCCGTCTGGCGGGTGCAGGTCAGGACGACGGTGGCGATTTTCGTCCCGTCGGGCGCCGTGTCGATGCCCGTGATCTCTCCGGTGCAGGTCAAAATATCCCCTGGCCACACCTGCTCGCGGAATCGGACACCGAATCGCCGGACATTTCGGGCACCCAGCCAGTCGGTGGCGAAGGTTGCCAGCAAAGCACTCTGGTGCATTCCCTGGGAGAACACGGACGGGTTTCCCGCGGCGCGAGCCAGCACGTCGTCGTAGTGCATCGGGTTGAGATCTCCCGACGCGCCGGAGTACCGCACGAACATCTGGGTGGAGAGCGGGCCGAACTGTCGCGGTTCGGCCTTCGCGCCGGCCACGAGCGGAGCTGTCGTCGTCATTTGGCACCTTCTTTGGCAGCGGTTTCGATGAAAGTTCCGCGCGCTTCGGCGATCAGTTCGCCTTCAGGGGAGTGGAATTCAGTCGCGATTACGGCGAACCGCATCAGACCGCCCTTCTTGCCGGGCTTCTCGAATCGGTCGATCACCCGTTCCCTGGCAAGTAGTCGATCCCCGGCGGTGGGGAGCGCACGGTGGAAGATGTACTCCTGCTCGCCGTGCAGGAGGCGCTTGCGCTCGAACCCCAGTGTCAGCCGCACTCCCGGCGGCGCCCATTGCGCCGCTGTGATGAGAAAGGTCGGCGGGACGATCGCGTCGGCGCCGTCGTAGTCGGGATTGTCCGATTGCATGGCGGCGGCGAACTCGCGAATCTTGCCACGCTCGATGAACACCTCCCACTCCTCGCTGACAGCGCCCTTCGGCGCGGGTTCGGTCGACGGGATCGTCATGATGTCGTGCTCCTTCTGGCGATGTGGTCGGCGAGATACTGCCGAGTGAGCTCGACAGCGGTAGTCGGATAGGTTCGTGCCGTGGCTTCGTCCAGGCCGTCGCGAGCGAGGAGCAGCGCCAGTCGGTTCGTGATCAGTGCCAGCACGAACGCGGCGAGCATCGTGTAGTAGGTGATGTCCCCGGTGGGCCGCCCGCCGAACTCCACGTAGCGACGAACGATCTCGTCGTCGTCGGGTACTCCCGGCAGCCGGGTGAAGCCCAGAGACTCGCACAGGTAGCGCTCGAACATCAGCCACCAGCCCAGGTCGATGTCGGGTGGCCCGGTGGTGGCCGTCTCCCAGTCGAACAGTGCGGCAACGGAGAGGTCGTCGGCGAAGGACATGTTCCCGACGCGTGCGTCACCCCAGACCGGTACCTCGGCGTCAGTTTCTGGCGCGTGGTCGAGTAGCTCGGCGAGTGCTTCCGCGAGGACGTCCGAGCCCACGACCAGATCGCCGCGGCACCATTCGTACCATTGGCGAAGGCGGTCGAGATAGCGGTGAAGTGCCGTGCTCCCCGAATGGTCGGAACCGTTCCGGAGGTATGCGAGATCGCTCTCGTCAGCTATCCCGTGCACGGCGACGAGTGCTCTGATCGCGTTGTCGCAGAGCGTTTCCCGTTCCAATTCGGTGAGTTCCACCGTCCAGCCCCGCTTGTGCCAGCTGGGGACGTCGGAGGGAGTGCGGCCGTGCACCCTCGTCATGAGGTAGAAGGGCGCGCCGAGAACGCTCGCGTCCGGTTCGATCAGGACGATGTCCGGGGTGTTGACGCCGGGGTGGCGACCGAGTCGGTGCATCACTTCCGCCTGCCGGACGGCGTCGGGCTCCACGAACAACTGGTGGTTCGACGCCTGCATGCGCAGCACGAGGTCGGCACGTCGGCGGACGCCGTGGATATCCGACCAGGATGCAGTGAAGAACACCGTCTTGCCGGAATATCCCGCGTCGGGAGCGGAGAACTCCGATATGTCGAAGTCCCTGTGCGTCTCGGGAACCAGTCGCGCAGGCAGCCATCGCGTGAGGACGTCGCGCACGGCGCCCTCCAGTTCGCCTCTTGTCGCCGTGTAGGCCACGTGGGTCCCTCCGTGCTTCTACTTCGAGTCGTCGTGCCGGTTGTCGTGCCGGGGAGATCCGGCACGACGGCTGATCCGTCGTTCACGACCATTTCTTTATATGACCAATACTGTCAGAATAGGCGCATGAATGATGAGAAATCCACCCCCAGGCCCGGCACGGCCCCCGTAGCGGTCCGGAATCGGCTCGGTCTCGGTGCGTATGCCCTCCCCGGCCGGGTGCCCGACCCCCGGCCCGCCATCGCCCAGGCGGTCGAAGCCGAACGGCTCGGCCTGGACACGCTGTGGCTGAGCGAGCGGTGGGGAACCAAGGACTTCGGCGTGCTTGCCGGAGCGTTCAGTCAGGTCACGAGCACGATCAAGATCGCGGCCGGCGTCACCCATCTGCAGTCTCGGCATCCCGCGATGCTGGCCTCGCTGGCGATGACGGCACAGGGTCTCTCCGACGGCCGGATCGTGATCGGAGTCGGCCGTTCGGTCGACCGGATGTGGAGCGCTGTCGGACTCCCCAAATCCACGAATCGGTCCCTGGTCGACGCCGCCGACATCTTCCGCCGTCTGTGCCGCGGCGAGAAGGTGACCTACGACGGACCTGCGGGCGTCTACCCCGCTCTTCGCCTCAATGACATCCCTGACCAGCCTGTTCCTCCGCTCGTCTTTGCTGCGATCGGCCCGAAGGGGCTCGAGCTCGCCGGTCGTCACTTCGACGGAGTTCTGCTGCATCCCTTCCTCACACCCGATGCCGTCCGGCGGTCGGCAGTGGCAGTCAGGGCGGCCGCTGTCGACTCCGACCGTGACCCGGAGTCCGTGCGGATCTACGCGACGGTGGTGGTCGCATCCGGCCTGGATGCGGACGAGGAAGCTGCGGTCGTCGGCGGGCGTGCCGTCACCTACTACCAGATCCCGACATTCGGGGAGCAGCTCGCGAAGGTGAACGGTTGGGACCCTGACCTGCTGGCGGCACTCCGCGCCCACCCGCAGCTCGCCGGTGTGAAGGGAGTGGCGGATTCGGTCCGCACCCGCGCGCAGCTGACGGAAGCGGCGCGGTCTCTGCCCGCTGAATGGATTCGGGGTGCTGCAGCGCTCGGTTCGCCGAGTGAGTGCCGGTCGATGTTCGACAGGTATCGCGAGGCGGGCGCCGACGAGTTGGTTTTGCACGGCAGCACGCCGGATCAATTGGGCGACGTCGTGGACCGCGCCTGAATCGACCTTGCCCTAATGTGACATTACTGCCAGAATTCGATGTGCATACGCGCTACCTGAGGTTTACGTACCTCGGTGCGGGGCGCGTCGATCGCCACAGAGGGCGATCTCCGGACGAGAGGGAACCAGTGCACAACTACGAGGGCATCTACGTCTCCGGGAAATGGTCTCCGAGCGCAGGCGCACGAATAGCGGTGACCTCGCCCGCCTCGGGCGAGGTGCTCGGGCACGTCACCGCCGCCACCGCCGAAGAGGTCGGAGCGGCGATTGCCGCGGCCCGTGATGCGCTCGAGCGCGGTCCGTGGGCCACGACGACCGCCGCCGAGCGGGCAGCCGCGATCGGCCGGCTGGCCGATGCGATCGAGGCGCAGTCCCGGGATTACGCCGACGTGGTCTCTGCCGAAGTGGGCTCACCTCGGAAGTGGGCGTCCTTCGGGCAGATCGGAACCGCGCTCGGAGTTCTTCGCACCTTCGAGAAGATAACGCCCGAATACCGTTTCGAGGACCGTCGGACGTCGGTGATCGGCGGAGAAGTCCTGGTGCGGCAGCTCCCGGTCGGTGTCGTCGGTGCGATTCTGCCGTGGAACGCGCCGCTGTTCACCGCCTTCCTGAAGCTGGCCCCCGCACTCGCCGCCGGTTGCACGCTGGTGCTCAAGCCGTCGCCCGAGGCTCCGCTCGCATTGTCGAAGCTGACGGCGGCAGTGGAGGCCGCCGGGATTCCGGCGGGAGTGATCAACATCGTGTCCGGTGACGTGCAGACGGGCGAGGCTCTGGTGTCACATCCCGGTGTCGACAAGGTGAGTTTCACCGGTTCGACGGCGGCAGGCAAACGCATCGGCGCCGTCTGCGCGGCAGACATTCGCCGGTGTGGCCTCGAGCTCGGCGGAAAGTCCGCTGCCGTCGTCCTGGACGACGTTGTTCTCGACCAGAAGGTCGTGTCGGGTCTCGTCACCGGGGTCATGGCGAACAATGGTCAGGTCTGCGCCGCGCAGACCCGTATCCTTCTGCCGCGCAGTCGCTACGAGGAGTGCGTCGACGCGATCGCCGCCGCCGTCGCCGCGCTGACGGTCGGGGACCCGGCGGATCGTTCGACCGACGTCGGGCCGGTGATCAACGGTGCCGCGCGCGAACGGATCGAAGCCCACATCCAGCGCGCAGTGCAGGACGGGGCGCGGGTGGTCGCCGGCGGCTCCCGTCCCCACGGTCTCGACACCGGTTGGTATGTGGCGCCCACGGTGCTCGCGGATGTCCACAACGACATGGCCATTGCGCGCGAAGAACTCTTCGGGCCCGTCTGCGTACTGATCCCGTACGAGGGAGAGGACGAGGCTGTGGCTCTCGCCAACGACTCCGACTACGGACTCGCAGGGGCGGTATGGTCCGCGGACGCCGCGCGAGCGGCGCGCGTGGCCGCTCGACTTCGCGTGGGATCGGTATCGGTCAACTCACCCGCACCACTCGACTTCGGCAGCCCCTTCGGCGGTTTCAAGCAGTCGGGTGTCGGCAGAGAAGGTGGTCCGGAAGGTATCGCCGGATACCTCGAGCCGCAGTCGATCATTCTCTGACCCCCAGGACACTCACTCGCGTCGACACCTGCCGGTGCCGCGCCGATGGAAGGAATTACATGGAGACGCAGGCTGCAGTCCTGTGGGAGCGAAACTCTCCCTGGTCTATCGAAACCATTCAGCTGGACCCGCCCAAGGAACAAGAGGTTCTGGTCGAGTTGCACGCCTCCGGGATGTGCCATTCGGACGAGCACATCGTGACCGGAGACATGCCGTTCCGGCTACCGTGTATCGGTGGCCACGAAGGCGCCGGAGTCGTCAAGGAAGTCGGTTCCCACGTGTCGTGGCTGCAACCGGGCGACCACGTCGTGTTCGGGTTCATTCCCTCGTGTGGTCGTTGTCCGTCGTGCTCGAACGGTCACCAGAGTCTGTGTGACCTCGGAGCCAAGATCTACAGCGGGCGTCAAATCTTCGACGACACCGCACGCCACCACATCAGGGACGAAGATCTCGCGCTTGCCTGCGGTATCGGGTCTTTCGCACACCACACCGTGGTCCACGAGGCCAGTTGCATCAAGATCGAACCGCATCATCCCCTCGACCGTGCCTGCCTCCTGGGTTGTGGCTTCGTCACCGGCTGGGGTTCGGCCGTGTACTCGGCAGACGTCCGGCCCGGCGAGACCGTCGTCGTCGCGGGTGTGGGCGGTATCGGTGCCGCGGCAGTGCAGGGAGCGAGAATCGCTGGGGCGCGCACCATCACGGTCATCGAGCCCTCCGAATTCAAGCGTGAGGAAGCCAAGCGGATGGGTGCTACCCACGTGGCGGCGTCGTGGGAGGAAGCCCCCGAGGTCGTCGCCGAGGCCACGTGGCATCGTGGTGCCGACAAGTTCATCTGCGCGATGGGTGTGGGGGAGGGCCGTTTGGTGGCGAAGGCCCTGGCCATGACCGCGAAGCGCGGCCGGCTGGTGGTGACGAACATCCACCCGATGGCGGAGCGCGAGATCGCGGTCAGCCTGATGGACCTGACACTCACGGAGAAGCAGATCGTGGGAAGTCTCTACGGCTCGGCCAATCCGCGTGCCGACATCCCGAAGCTGCTGGAGCTCTGGAGTTCGGGCGGCGTCGACCTCGATTCGATGGTGACGAGGGACTACCCGCTCGAGAAGGTCAACGACGGCTACGACGACATGCGCGGTGGCCGCAACATCCGCGGAGTCCTCCGCTACCCCGCGGCGGATGCGTGATCGCCCGAGCACACGCACTGTAGGTTCCGGGATGGCCACGGGTGAAGCGGGCGGACACCTGGGGATATACCGATTCAGGCGCCATTCCGCCGAATCGCGTTCCCCACGCCAGCGCCAGCACCGCCGAGGCCGACGGGCTCATCGATCGTCCGGGTTCCTCGACTCGATCCGGATCGGTCGGTAAACGCACGTCCCACACGGTAGGCCCGATGCGGGCGGCAGCCAATTTCGTCCGCAGCGTCGGGGTTTCGAGTTGCGACGCCGATCCCGCTGTACACCGTGTTTCATCATTGATGTCAAAACACGGTGTACAGCAACCGGTTACGCCCGGCTAGCCACCTTGTGTCAGGTTGCGATGACAACCTGCTGGTAGACGGGTCGGCCTCGGCTGGAACAACGTGTCACCTCCAGCTGGGAAAATATTCGTTGTGATGGCGCCATTCTCGGGCGCCGCTACCGGGTGCGGTCGGAGATGACAGTGTTGCGTAACCGGGCAGAGTGCTGACGGACCTCCCTCGACTCATCTTCGGTGTCGGAGTCGTGAACGAGGTCCGATTTGCGAACGAGAATATTGCCCACTAGTCCAAGGACTGCCCCGACCCCGATATACCAAGGGATGGCGCCAGAGTTGCCAGCGGCGGTGAGACCTTCGGCGATGAGCGGAAACGTTCCACCGAAGAGGGCCACGGAGAGCATCGACGGCAATCCCACGCCCACGGCTCGCACTGCTGGAGGGAACAATTGAGGGCCGACCATGGCGAAGGGGCCTGTTACAGATCCGAGGACAGTGAGGTACAGCAGTGCTCCGGGCAGAATGGGCACCACCCCGGTGGAAAGTCCGATGATGACGGGCAGTGTGCACACCGCTAGGGTCACATACCCGATCCGCAATATCCGGAGGCCGCCGAATCGGTCCGCGAGGAATCCCGACACCAAGATGACGAGGATCAAGTACACCGTGAAGATCGGCACGTACCCTGTGACTTGCTCCTTCGTCGCGACGCCGGCATGGGAAAGGAACTTGGCCAGGTAGGCGGTGATGAAGTACATGCCCATGGTGACCGGGATGAGCATGAGGAAGATCGCGGCAGCCTGGCGGGTGCGTGCGCGAAGTAGTGGAAGTTGACGCGGACGTTCGTTCTTCACTTGTTCGGTGAAGATCTCGCTCTCTGGCGCGGCGCCCCGAATCCACAGCGCGACCAGACCCATAACGGCGCAGACGATGAAGCCCACGCGCCAGCCGCCTGACTCGAGTCCCTCGGCGCCGTAGATTCCCAGCAGGATCGCCAGACACGCAGTCGCCAGCATCTGCCCGACATAGCTCGAGGCGCTGGCAACCGCGCCAAAGAGGAACCGTCGATTCCGGGGCGCTGTCTCGAGAAGGTACGTTCCGACTGCGGCTTGCTCACCACTCATCGACAGGCCCTGGAAGAGCCGGGCGAAGACGACGATGACCGCTGCCCACACACCGATGGTGTCGTAGCTGGGCGTCAGCGCGATGACAAGTGCACCGGCGGAGATTATCGAAACCGAAACGACCAGCCCGAACTTGCGGCCCTGTCGGTCGATGATGCGGCCCATGATCACCGCACCGATAGGTCGGATCAGGAAGCCGATCGCAAAAACGAGGTAGGAGGCCAGCAGGCTCACCACTGGGTCATCACCGGGAAATATTGCATGTGCGAAGTAGGGTGCGAGGACCGCGTAGATCAGCCAATCGAAGCTTTCGACGATGCTGCCGGCCGTGGCAGCTGCGAGGAGGAGCCGCGACCGATCCTTTGCTGGGGCGTTGACCATGTGGGTTCTTCTTCCAGGAAGGTGTGATTTTCAGAAGGACTCGGGTGCCCGGAAGCTGACGATCACTGACCGACTGGGGGCATCCGGTGGACCGGTCTAGCTAACCGAAGGCCGCTCGTTGGTGGGGAACGCTCGTTGGAAGGCGGAGGCGAGTCTGAAGATGCGATCTTCGCTGCTCGGTGGGCCGACGATCTGCAAGCCCACCGGCATCCCGTCCACGAATCCACAGGGCACGGACACCGCCGGCAAGCCCAGAATGTTGCACAAGACGGTGTGTGGCGTGTAGTCCGCAGCCATCTTCTCGGGCCGGGTGGTCCATGCTTCGTCCCACTGCTCGACGGTCGGTGCGATCCACTGGCTCGTCACCGACAACAGAAGGTCGTATTCGCGGAATAATTCCCGAAACTTGTTTCCGTTGCGTGCTCGCCATTCGAGCGCTTCGCGATAGAGCCGTGAATCGACTGGCGGCAGGGGCGGGGGATTGTTGCCGACCTCGATCTCGTATACCGACGGTTCGCCGGGGGCCGGCCCACCGCCGCGGTTGCTTGGTTCCCAGACTTGATCGGTCGTCTCCACGGCTGCCCCCAGAGACCGTAGTTTGAAGGCCATCTCGCGAACCGCTGCGATAACCCGTCCGCTCTCCGGCGATGCGTGCTTGGCCGCGTATCCGTAGTCATCGGTCCAGGCCAGGCGCATGCCCCCGACACCGGCATCGAGGGCGGCGAGGAAATCAGCGGGCTCGTTCTGGATGCAGATGTAGTCGCGGGCGTCCGGTCCAGCGAGGACCTGCATCACCAAAGCGGCGTCTCGGACGTCCCGGGCCAGCGGTCCGTTTGTCGAAGTAAGCCGGAACTTCGGCTGCCGGTAGTCGACGTGGGGGACGAGGCCCCTTGTCGGATGCACCCCTACGACGCCGGAAAACGCTGCCGGCAGGCGTGTGGATCCACCGCCGTCGCTGCCGATGGTCACCGGCAACAAGGCCGCTGACGCGGCGGCCGCACCACCGGAGCTCGACCACCCGGGAACCCGAGACGTGTCCCATGGATTGCGTGCCTCGGCGTCCCAGTTATAGCTACCCATCGTGGGTGCCTCGGGCCTCGAGTCCTCGGACCTTGCGATTCCGGTGCCCATCATGGTGTTGGTGCCTACCACGATCGCTCCAGCACCCCGCAGGCGTTCGACAGCGATAGCATCGAATTCCGAGACGCCGTACGTTCCGGTTCGCGGGAACGCGAACGGCACATCCTTGACTGCCAGATTCTCTTTCACCGAGATCGGGAGACCGTGGAGGGGGCCGAGCTCTTCCCCTCGCCGGCGAGCCGAATCCGCTTCCGCAGCTTCGTAGCGGGCTCGTTCCGGATCGAGTGTCGCGAAGGCATGGAGCTTCGGCTGAAACTCGTCGATCCGGCCCAGGAAGTGGTTGACGACTTCCACGGCGGAGACATCTCCGCGTGCGATGAGATCGCGGATCTCCCATGCCGGTAGCCAGGTCAGCTCATTCATTCTCGCCTCTTTCGTGCTGGGGCGAGCGCTCGAAGCAGTCGAGTTGCGTCTCGCCCCCGGGTGAATACTTTGACCGGATAAGTCAAAGTAAGAGAACCTTCGACCTAATGTGTCAAACTGTCAAGGGGGCGAAGGGCCGTCACCCGAGTCGTAACAGAGGATTAACGCTTCTGGGGAAGAGGGCAGAGATGAACGGATCGGAACCGCTGTCCGCAGTGTCCCGCGCGGGTGCCGCGCGAGATGGAGCCCTGAGTGCGGGCTGGCAGGAACGACGCCAGCGGGTCGCCGCCAAAATCGAGCATGCTGCGTTGGAACTGTTCACCGAGCGTGGATATTCCGAAGTGACCGTCGACGAGATCGGCACTCGGGTGGGGTGCTCGCTTCGTACGGTGACCCGCTACTTCCCGAACAAGGAAGACTTGCTTCTCGACTTCCACCGCCGGAAGAATCAGGTGGTCCTCGACGAGTTCGCGCGCCTCGAGCCGTCGCCCGATCCTGCCTCCGTGATCTGGGCTGTGTGGATGGCCCTGACTTTGAACACGCAATCGGGTTTGGATGGATACCTGCTCTGGAAAAAGGCTGCCGCCACAGCCCCTGAGGTGATGGACAGGGCAAACGGCGAGCGTCGCCGGAGTGTCCAGCTGGCATTGACTGCCTTCATTTCAGCCTCATTGGGTATCGATCCGGACACCGACATGCGTCCTCAACTCATGGCTGCAACACTCGAGGCGGCCAACTCGGCTCTGGTGAACTTTTGGGTTACGCGCGGTGGAGTCGAGGATCTGTACTCGATGTATCAAGATGCCGCCCGGTCAATTTCAGAACTGTCCGTCAGCATCCTTGATGCGGAAGCGTTCCCGGCGATCGGAGCCCAGCGGTGACAGAGATCGATCCTCGAGCCGACCATCACGTAACACCTCACGGGGCCGGTCACGTATCGAGTGGATCGACCGCCTGGGTCTCGACTGCAGTCTTGCTGCTCAGGGGAGTGTTCGGCAGCACCAGTGCGGAAACAAGTCCGAGGAGTCCGAGCGGCGTGCACAGCAGGAAGAGGTCGCCGATGCCGTCGGCGTACGCGGCCTGAAGCTGTCCGCGTAGGGGTTCGGCGAGGTCGGCCACGCGCGGAACAGATGCGTTCACCAACTCCGATTCGCCTCCGGCAGTACGAAATGCGGAGATTCTCGTGGCGAGAACAGCGCCCAGGATGCTGACGCTCATCGCGCTCGCGAGTTGACGGAAGAACGCGGGCAGCGCGCTGGCGGCACCCAGTTGGTGCGGCGGCGCGCAATTCTGCGCGACGACGAGAAGATTGTGCATCAAGACGCCGATCGCGAACCCGATGCACAGAAGATACACGGATACCGCGGTCAGCCCGGACGAGACGGTGAGGGTCGACAGACCGGCGAGCCCGCAGACGAGCGCAACGCTGGCGAGGACGACCCAGCGCTTCCACAATCCGGTTCGGCTGATCCGGTGTCCGACTACGGAGGCAGCCAGAAACGTCGCGACCGACATGGACAGCATGAACATTCCGGACACCGAGGCGCTGAGGCCTCGGGCGATCTGCAGGTACTGACTCATGAATGTCGGTACTGCCAGCATCGTGACACCCAATGCCGTACTGGCGATCACGACGCGGGAGATCGAGGGATTCCTGAGCAGCGCGAGGGGGATGACGGGCTCGCGGACCTTCGCCTCGACCACCGCCGCGGCGAGGGCGCACACGACCGCACCACCCAACACGACATACGACGTCGGTGACAGCCAGTCGAACTGATTGCCCGCCAACGTGACCCACACCATGAGCGCGCATGCGCTCACCGAGATCAGGCCGGCGCCGACCCAGTCGATCCGGATCGGACGATGGTGGACGGGCAGGTGTAGGGACCGCTGAAGGAGTACCACGGCCGCTATCGCGAAGGGGATGCCGAGGTAGAAGTTCCAGCGCCAGCCGATGGTGTCGGTGACGATCCCCCCGATGACGGGGCCGCCGATCGTGCCGATGCCGATGACCCCGCTGATCAGGCCGGCGTAGCGCCCGCGTTCGCGCGGGCTCAGGAGATCCGCGAGCAGGACCGGCCCGACGGCGATCACACCTCCGGCCCCGATTCCTTGAAGGGATCGGAACCCGATCAGCACGACGGTGTCCGGTGCGAGCCCGGCGAACAGGGATGCGACGACGAACACGGCGATGGCAGCGAACATGAGCTTCTTGTGGGAGAAGAGGTCGGCGAGCTTTCCCCAGATCGCGAGGCTCACCGTGGTCGTGAGCAGAGTAGAACCGACCACCCAGGTGTACGCGGTCTGATCCCCGCCGAGTTCGTGCATCATCACCGGCAGGGAGGTGAGGACGGTCGTCGAGGCCAGCGCCGCGAGAACGAGACCGAGGAGGGTACCCGTCAGCGCGAGCATCCGGTCCTGCCGGCTGTGCG
Organism: Rhodococcus sp. NPDC059968; assembly: GCF_042738615.1. Classification (NCBI taxonomy): domain Bacteria; kingdom Bacillati; phylum Actinomycetota; class Actinomycetes; order Mycobacteriales; family Nocardiaceae; genus Rhodococcus; species Rhodococcus sp. NPDC059968. The sequence continues at coordinate 11,874 of NZ_JBHWUE010000094.1, read as the reverse complement.
GGTGCACGGCGGCATCTCGGATCGTGTCTCGGGTGTCTTCTGAAGTCGCCGAGCGCGAGCGCATTCGGGTGCGCCACACGTCTCGAGTGCTCATGTCCGCCTTTCCGGGCGCCGTCGAATGTCGCGAAAGGGGACGTCGACAGTGCCAGATCGCAGAGACGTGGAGAGGGTGCCGCTGTTCGGCACCCTCTCCACGTCACATGCAGTTGTCCGACAACAACGTCGGGGTCAGAGGATTGCTCCGCTCACCTTGTATTCGATGATCTGGTCCATGCTCAGGCCGAGTTCCTCCAGCACCTCGTCGGTGTGCTCACCGTGTTCGGGTGCGCGGGTGACCTGGCTGGGCTGCTCATTGAACTGCACCGGTGCCGTCACGAGCTTGAACGGAGTGCCTGCCGCGTCTTCGAGGTCCGCGATGTAGCCGTTTGCCTCGACCTGAGGGTCGGTGACGACCTCGCGCGGCTTCTGTACGGCCGACCACACCCCGTTGATGTCCTTCAAAGCCATCTTCCACTCGTCGAGCGTCTTCTTCGCGAACCCTGCCGAGATGGCGGCAATGCACGCGGCCCGGTTCTCGGCACGCTTCGCGTGGCTGTCGAACCGGGGGTCGTCGATGAGCTCGGGGCTCTCCAGCACCGTCATCAGCTCGGGCCAGAAGCGGTCGGATTCGAGCATAACGATCGAGATGAACCGATCGTCCGCGGTCTTGTAAGTGTTGACCAGGGGGTTTGCGGCCTCGGACTGAACCGGCTTGGGGTACTCGTCGATCTCGAAGGCATGCGCGCCTGCGATCGTCGCGCCCATCGCCCAGGACCCCATCGCGAGGAGCGAGCTGTCGACGACGAGCGCTTCGCCGGTCCGTTCCCGGTGGAACAGCGCCGACGAGATCGCTCCCGCGATGGTGAGGCCGCCGAGGGTGTCCCCGTAGGCGGGACCCGGCATGTTCACCGGGTACTCACTCGACGCCGGGGTGACGTTGTCGGCAGCTCCGCTGCGACCCCAGAAGGACGACATGTCGTATCCACCGCGTTCGGCTTCCGGTCCGCGCTGACCGGCAGCGGACCCGCGGACATAGATGATCTTGTCATTGTGTGCACGAACGTCGTCGACGTCGATGCGTAGCTTCTTGCGCGCCGAGGGGCGGAAGTTCGTCAGAAACACGTCGGCCGTGGCGACGAGTTTCATCAACAGCTCGCGCCCTTCCTCCGACTTCAGATCGAGCGCCACACTCCGCTTCCCGCGGTTCGGCAGCTCGAACATGTGATTCACGCCGCCGGCGGGGATCAGGCCGGAGCTGACCAGACCGCGTTGCGGGTCTCCGCTTTCGGGGTGCTCGATCTTCAGGACGTCGGCACCCCACTCGGTGAGGATGGCGCCGGCTACGGGCACATAGGTCCATGCCGCAACCTCGACGACTCGGATTCCGTTCATTACACCGACCACGGTGATGCTTCCTTTCCGGATGGGGGACAGCGGCAGGTGCCGAAATGGGTACGGCGCCGGTAAGCCGGCGAGCCCTGGCGAACCTGGAGACACTGTGAACCTGAAACCTCTGAGGAGAAGTATCTGACTCAGTGTACATAAAAATGCGAAGTTTGTGTGTTTCGCATCACAAGACTATCGAATGTACGGCTTCGGGCTGGTGGTGGGGGTGCGCGAATGGGTCGACGGGTCATGAAGTACCACTGCATGGCCCGGAAACGCCCGCATCTCCGACTGCTCGAATCGCCTTCTGCCAGACGTGCCACTCGATGGTCCCGATCGATGCGCGGAGTAATCAGTTGAATTCTGCACCATCAATCTGACACGACGGGTACTTTGAGAATGGTCATCTGCCCAGCCGGTGGCGGATCGGGTATGCGCGTCCTCGCTCAAATGCCTATTGGTGTGAACATAGGTGTCAGAGAGTTGAAAGGCGAGGGATGCTTCCCTGGGACGGTTCGGGCGTCGCTGAACACTTTCGCGAGCTTCTCGGCATCGTGACCGGACGGACTATCGGCGGGCATGCAAACGTCGGTGGTCCTCGAATTCTCCAGCGCATAGGCGTAGAGATTCGAGTGTGCGCTGCAATGTCACCCTCCCGCGTTTGGGTGCCGGCGTCAGGAACACGCGCTTCCCGGGTCGATGATTTCGCTCCACTCTTTCGTGACACAACCATCAGATGCTAGGGTTCGCCCAAGGTGACCGAGGTCACGTCTCATCCGTTTCGCGCGGCTGATCGGTATCGGGCACCCGTCAGCGGCAGTTCTTTGGAGGAACTCGATGTCAAACCAGTCGGGACGAATGCTCCCCGAGGTGACCGCGGAGTCGCGGGACTTCTGGACCGGAGGATTCGAAGACGAGCTACGCATCTATCGGTGCCGGGCGTGCCGTGGGTGGATTCATCCGCCGGTCGGCGCGTGCTGGCGGTGCCACAGCCGCGACGTCGGTCCCGAGGTCGCCTCGGGTACCGGCAAGGTCGCGGCGTACACCGTCAATCACCATCAGTGGTTTCCGGCGTTCCCGCCTCCCTATGTCATTGCGGCGGTGGAACTAGACGATCAACCGGACGTTCGCCTGACCACCTGCCTCGTCGAGTGTGACGTCGACGCAGTCGAGGTCGGCATGGCGGTCGAGGTGGTCTTCGACGAGCAGGACGACGTGGCACTTCCCTTCTTCAGGCCGGTGACGAAATGACCTTTGTGGACGACCGTGCAGTCATCACGGGTATCGGGCAGTCTCAGATCGGACGCCGTATCGGGCGGACCGGTATCGACCTCGCACTCGAGGCCTCGGAGCGAGCGGTGGAGCATGCCGGACTGTCGTTCGACGACATCGACGGTGTAGCCAGCTACCCCGGTCCGGTGAACGCGGAGGGCGGCTTCGTCGGCGCGACGACACATGACGTCCGTGACGCTTTCGGCCTGAAGACCCGCTGGCACGTCAGCGGCGTCGAAACTTCCGGGCAGATCGGAACGCTTCTGGACGCAGCTGCCGCCGTGGCGAGCGGGCGCGCCACCCACGTACTCTGCTTCCGCTCAGTCTGGGAGGCGACCGCTCAGGCCTCCGGTCGCGCCGCGGCACTGACCGGCAAGATGGCTCGTGCCAGTGGACACTCGGAGTTCCGGCTGCCATTTGGTGCGGCGTCGCCTGCCAACTGGATCGGCATGTACGCGCAGCGCTACATGCACGAATTCGGGCTCACCCGTGAGCAGATCGGCAAGCTCGTCATCAACGGCCGTCGTAACGCCGGTCTCAACCCCAATGCCATCTACCGGGATCCGATGACGATGGACGACTACCTCGGCGCCCGGTTGATCTCCTGGCCGCTCGGTCTCTACGACTGCGACGTTCCGTGTGACGGCGCGACGGCGATCATCGTTTCGCGGCGCGAAGCGTCGGTCGGACTGAACAATTCGCCCCTCGCCATCGAAGCGGCGGGTGCGTCCCTCGCGCAGCGGCACACCTGGGACCAGCGAGCCGACCTCACGACCATGGCGTCCCACGACGCAGCGGACTCGATGTGGGAGACCACCAAGCTGACGCCCGGTGACGTCGACTTCGCGACGCTCTACGACGGGTTCAGTTACCTGACGACCCAGTGGATCGAAGCACTCGGGTTCTGTGAGCACGGCAAGGTCGGCCAGTTCCTCGACGAAGAAGGCCGCTACCGCCTCGACGGTGAACTCCCCATCAACCCACACGGTGGCCAGCTCTCGGCCGGCCGTCTACACGGATACGGCTTCCTGCACGAAGCCTGCGTGCAGTTGTGGCGGGAGGGCGGAGACCGGCAGATCGCCAAGGACGTCGAAATCGCCGCAGTCGGTATCGGTGGCGGACCCGAGGCAGGCTGCATGCTGCTACGTCGCGAAGGGTGACGAGATGACTACCGCAGAATCCACCACTTCCCGCGGCACGTGGTCCAAACGGCTGCGTGGCGGCCGAAAATGGCGTGCGCTCCGTTCCAATCGGGCGGCCATGGTGTCGCTCGCCTTTCTCGTCCTGCTCGTGCTGGTCGCAGTATTCGGTTCCGTCCTGATGACTCACGACCCCAACGCGCAGGCACTCAGTGCGCGTCTGCAGGGGCCGAGCGGTGAACATTGGTTCGGCACCGACGGTTACGGACGTGACGTCTTCAGCCGCATGGTCGACGCAACCCAGGTCGCCGTACTCGCAATCGTCCAGGCAATGGCGCTGGCGGCGATCATCGGTATCCCGTTCGGACTTCTCGCCGGACTGGTGGGCGGTCCGGTGGACGCAGTGCTCAGTCGTATCGCAGAAGCACTGCTCGCGCTGCCTCCGCTGATCCTTGCTCTGGCGGTGGTCGGTGTGCTCGGTCCCGGACTGACGAACGCCATGATCGCCGTCGGAATGCTGCTGGCGCCGAGACTGTTTCGCATCGCGCGGTCCGAGGCGCAGGCCGTGGCAGGCGAGTCCTACATCGAGGCCTGCCGAAGCGTCGGGTGCTCGAACTTTCGGTTGCTGTGGCGGCACGTTCTTCCGAACGCGAGCTCTGCCCTGATGATCCAGGTGACGTTCGGTGCCGGAATCGTCATCATTGTCGAGGCGAGCCTGAGCTTCCTCGGACTCGGTGTCGAGTCACCTCAGGCCAGCTGGGGATCCATGCTCCAGGACGCGTTCCAGAACGTGAGCGTCTCGCCCAGCTTCATGATCGTGCCCACCGCCGCGATCGTGCTGACGGTGCTGGCTTTGTCGACGTTCGGTGACGGTATGCGTGATGCTTTCGAAGGGCGTGGAGCAAATGGCTGACAAGACACTACTGGCGGAAGACGAGGCGGTCGCCGATCACGTCGACCTCGGGCAGAGAGTCCTGGAAGTCACGGACCTGTGCATCGATTTCAAGACTGAGCACGGATGGTCCCGTGTGGTCGATCATCTCGACCTCGTGTTGCGCAGAGGTGAGACGCTCGGACTGGTGGGAGAGTCCGGTTCGGGCAAGACGGTCACGTCGTTGGCGATCATGGGGCTGCTCTCCGGACCCAAGGTTCGGATCACCGGCTCGGTCCGCCTGGAGGGCCGAGAGCTCATCGGCCTGTCCAACCGTGAGATGAACGACCTCCGTGGCAAGACGATCGGCATGATCTTCCAGGAACCGCGCCGATCCCTCAACCCCGCCTTCACCGTCGGCGATCAGATCGCCGAGGTGGTGCGCAGGCACAAGACGGACGTCGGGCGCAAAGAGTCCTGGGACCGTGCCGTCGAGATGCTGGATCTGGTCGGTATTCCAGATCCGGAGAAACGTGCGCACGAATATCCGCACCAATTCAGCGGTGGTATGTGTCAGCGTGTGATGCTGGCGATGGCCGTCGCTTGCGAGCCGGTCGTCCTCATCGCGGACGAACCGACGACGGCACTGGATGTCACGGTCCAGGCTCAGGTGCTCGACCTTCTCACGGAGCTTCAGGAGCGGATGGGGCTCGGCGTCCTGTTCATCACGCACGACCTCGGTGTGGTCGCGCAGACGTGCGACCGGGTCGCTGTCCTCTACGGTGGCCAGGTAATGGAGACGACGGTCGCCGAGAAACTCTTCTACGAGCCCGAGCATCCCTACACCGAGGGACTACTCGCGTCGACTCCGGACGCTCAGGTGCGAGCCGAGCGACTCTTCGCGATTCCGGGAACCGTGCCCGCAGCCTGGAATTGGCCGAACGGGTGCAGGTTCCACCCCCGATGCGGATACGCCGCGGCGGGGCAGTGCGATGAGGGCACTGTCCCGCTCGAGGGTCCCGATCATCACCTGGTGCGCTGCGTCCGGTCCGATGTGTTGCGCTTGGAAGGAATCAAGGAATGAGTCCGATCCTCGAAATCGACAGCCTCGTCAAGTCCTTCGTCAAGAAGCGGAATCTTCTGGGCATCCCGACGGAACACACCCACGCCGTCAAGGACGTGTCGTTCACACTGGAGAAGGGCCGGACCCGGGCGATCGTCGGCGAGAGTGGTGCCGGCAAGTCCACGATCGGCCGGATGGCTCTGCGACTGGCCACCCCCGACACGGGTTCCGTGAGGTTGTTCGGAGACGACATCATGACGATGTCGGCGAAGGAGGTGCGCAGGCTTCGCCGGCGGGCGACGATGATCTTCCAGGATCCGTTCAACTCGTTGGATCCCCGAATGTTGATCGGCCAGTCTGTGGCGGAACCGCTCACCTTGCACACGAAGCTGCGGGGGAGCGCTCGTGACGAGCGGGTTGCGGAACTGCTCGAGCGGGTAGGGCTCCGCATGGACCAACTCGAGAAGTACCCACACGAGTTCTCCGGAGGCCAGTTGCAGCGCATCGCCATCGCGCGCGCGCTGGCCACTGAGCCGGAGCTGATCGTGTGCGACGAACCCGTAGCTGCACTCGATGTCTCGATCCAGGCCCAGGTACTCAATCTCCTGCAGGATCTGCAGCAGGAACGGCAGATCAGTTACCTGTTCATTTCCCACGACCTGGCTCTGGTGAAGATGTTCGCCCACGATGTCACCGTGATGCGACGCGGCGAGGTCGTCGAGTCGGGCACTACCGAGCAGATCTTCGAGGATCCGAAGGATCCGTATACGAAGGAACTGCTGTCGGCAATCCCGGTGATGAATCCGCGCAAGCGTGCCGCGAAGCGAACCCTGGTTGTCCAGGCATGAACCACGGGATCACCAGACAACCGATTTCACCGGTGTCGCCGACTTCTGCCACGTGGGCACGTCCGACACCTGACCACATATTTCGTCTAGTGAGGAGTCGGGTTTCATGCTCAAGCTCGTCGTCAGTCGCGTCGTAGCGGCGGTACCCCTGTTGTTGTTGGTGGCGTTTCTCTCGTTCGCGCTGCTCGAGTTGGCGAACCGGGGCACGGACCCGGCGGCTCGGATCGCGGGTGAAGGCGCCAGTGCGGATCAGATCGAGCAGGTGCGCCAGAACCTGAATCTCGACGCGCCCATGGTTGTTCGCTATGTCGAGTGGGTCGCTCATGCTCTCACCGGAGATCTCGGTACCTCCCTCTACAGTGGCCAGCCCGTGACCGATGCGCTGATGGAGCGGATCTGGATCACCGGCTCACTCGCGTTGTGGGCCATCGTGCTCACCGTGGTCATCGGAATCCCTCTGGGCGTGTGGGCAGCCGTGCGCCAGGGGTCCGTCGTCGACCGTGCGGTGACGACCCTGGCGGCGCTCCTCATGTCGGTCCCCCCGTTCGTCCTGGGCCTGGTTCTGGTGATCACGTTCGCGATCACTCGCGCCTGGCTCCCCGCGACCGGGTATGTGACGATCGCGGAAGGCGGGATCGTCGAATGGTCGCGCCATCTGATCCTTCCGGCGCTCGCACTGGCTGCGGTGTCCGCGGCGGAGCTCGCGCGTCAGACACGAGGTTCCATCGTCGATGCGATGAACAAGGACTACGTGCGCACCGCGCGCGCCAAGGGGCTCGCCGAGCGTGGAGTCCTGTGGAAGCACACCATGAAGAACGCGTCCGTCTCGATCGTCACGGTGCTCGGTATGCAGATGGGGCGCATCCTGGGCGGCGCGGTGACCGTCGAATTCGTCTTCGCGATATCGGGTTTGGGGATGCTCGGGTACACCGCGGTCGTGCAGCGCGATCTCCCCGTCGTTCAGGGTGTGGTCATCATCAGCGCGTTGGTGGTGCTGGTCTGCAATCTCCTGGTCGACATGTCGTACGGTTACCTCAATCCGAAGATTCGCAAGTAAAAGTGCTGTGCCGAAGCATGTTTCGGCTGCATCTGCACTACCCGAGAGGGCTGTCGGCTGTCTGCCGGCAGCCCTCTCGGGTGTGTTCGCCGGTGTGGAGCGAAGCCCATAGAAGACTTCTATGGGCTTCATCCGAAGCTTTCATAGCGAAAGGTGTTGCGCCTCTTGCAGTATGTGATCACGGTCACTAGCATTGGCCACGCACGCCAAGGCACGCGCAGTGAGTCGAAATGACCGTGAGCGCCGTGTCGGACGGGTCGACCATCGATGGGTCTCGGCCATTCGCGATTCCTTCCGATTCTCTGCGAAGGACTCTTGGCGCCATGCAGGCGAGTTTTGTGGACATGACGTACCGATCAAGGTGAGAAATGGGCGTGTGGGTATGAAGATCCGTAGCGGAGTTTCCTCCGGCATCAAGATGCTGGTGATGGCGGTCACGGTGGCAGCGGTCGCGTCCGCCTGCGGCGGCGGTGGGTCGACTGCGGGGGCTGTGAGCGGTGGTGAGGTAGACCGGAACGCGACGTTGAAGATGGCGTGGACGCTGGCTCCCAACAATCTCGATCCCCACCAGTCCAGCAACTATCAGGTTGATTTCAGTTACCTTGCCCCGGTCTACGATCGGCTGACGCAAGCAGTATCGGGGCCGGCGATCGAGCCCATGCTGGCGGAGTCCTGGCAGTTCGCCCCGGACGGCCTCAGTGCGGATTTCGTTCTCCGCACCGACGCGAAGTTTCACGACGGGACCCCGGTAAATGCCGCCGCCGTGGTGAAGAGCCTCGACCGAGCTCGCGACCCGCAACGGGCGCGTTCGGCAGGATCGCTCGCGGTGATCACCTCGGTGCAGGCCGTGAACGACAACACGGTGCGGATCACGACCAGCAGGCCCGCAGCCGACCTGCCGGCCATCCTCTCGACAACCACGGCGGCCATCGTCAACCCGGTCGCCATCGACGGTGGGGTCGACCTGTCGGTGGAGACGGCGGGATCGGGACCCTACGTGGCTGAGCAGGTCCGACGCGGCGACCGCATCATCTACAAGCGTTTCGACGGCTACTGGGATCCGGAAGCGCAGAAGGCAGCCAATCTCGAGATCATCGGTATCAGCGACGACAACGCACGGCTCAATGCCTTCCGAAGCGGTCAGATCGACGTCATGCTCGCGAAAGCCGGCCAGACCGACGAGCTGCAGACCCTGCTGCGACAGCCGCAGTACCAGATGCACACCTTCCCCGTGTCGCAGTACTACGCAGTGCAACTCGACATCGGACAGCAGGGTCTCACCGACCCGCGAGTACGGCAGGCTCTCAATTTCGCGATCGACCGGGAGAGCATCAACTCGGCGCTTCTGAAGGACCAATGCCAGCCGATCTCGCAGCCGATCGCCGATGGCGTCAACGGCCACAACTCCGATGTCGACGGCAAGTACACCTACGATCCGGACAAGGCGCGCCAGCTGCTGAAGGAAGCCAACGTGCCTGCAGATCTGAAGCTGCGGCTGATCACGGTGTCGGGCCTGTCACCGCAGCAGGAGATGGCAACCGCCATCCAGGCACAGTTGGCCGATGTCGGGGTGGGGCTCGAGATCATGCCGCTCCCCGCAGCCGATGCGCAGACCAGGATGGGGGAGGGGAGCTACTCACTCCTGAACCCGCGCCTGACGTACCCGACCCCCGCGCAGTCGCTCCAAACCAACTACCTCGTTCCGTTGCGCTTCCCGACGGCACCTTCGCAGGAGTTCACGGATGCGGTGAACCGCTCGCTGGACCCGAACACCCCTGACGGCGAACGCACCCAGCTGTACTCGGAGGCATCGGGTATCGCCTCGGAGAACGCATACGACATGTTCATCTGTGGTATTCCGACGCAGGCCGCATACACCGACAAGGTCGTCGGTGTCGACACCATCGGGCAGGCGGACTTCAGCGGAATCCTCGACACGCGGTACGTGGGCAAGACCTCCTGACCCTGTTCTCTTCAGGGTGTTGTCGGGCGAGGGGCGTTGGCCGGGCGTGGTTCCGGGGCGACGCCCCTCGTTCTGTGCGGCGCGGGTCAGTATCTGCCTCGATTCCAAGGAAATGGAGCGCATTCATGTTCGGTAGAAGTTCTCGTCGCCGTCGATACCCGGTGGCGTTCGCTGTACTGGCCGCAGGCGTCGTGGTCTCGTGTGGGACCGCGACCGGCGAGCACGGGGCACAAGGCGAGGTCGATCGCACGGCGACCCTGCGGGTGGCCGGAAACGTCGTCCCGAACAATCTCGATCCCCACCAATCGGGCAACTATCAGATCGATTTTCCGTTTCTGTCTCCGGTCTACGACCGGCTGACCCAAGCTGTCAGTGGTCCGACGATCGCACCGATGGTTGCCGAATCGTGGACGTTCGCCGACGACGGAAAGTCGGTCGATTTCACGCTCCGGGACGACGTAACGTTCCACGACGGTACGCCGGTGGACGCCCAGGCTGTCGTCGCGAGCCTTGCCCGCGCGCGTGATCCGCAGAAGTCGAAGGTGGCGAGCCGATTCGACATGGTGACCGGTGTGGACGCCGTCGACGGGAACACAGTGCGGATCTCGACCAGTCGACCGGCGCTCGATCTCCCCGCCGTGCTGTCGACGACCGAGGCGGCGATCGTGAATGTGGAGGCCCTCGATGCGGGACTCGACATCGGCCGAACGGACGCCGGTTCGGGACCGTACCGCTTCGATCAGGTGCGTCCCGGTGATCGTGTGACGTACGTGCGTTACGACGGCTACTGGGATCCGGACGCGCAGAAGCCTCAGCGGCTCGAGCTGATCGGAATGGCTGACGACAATTCACGGCTCAATGCGTTCCGTTCCGGACAAGTCGATGCCATCAAGGTCGACCCGGACCAATACGACGAGATCCGTGCCGTCACCGGGGGTTCGGGGTTCGAGGTACACGAGTATCCGACCGTCCAGTCGTACGCCGTCCAACTCGACATCGGCACGCCCGGACTCGAGAACGCGAAGGTCCGGCAGGCATTGAACTATGCCATCGACCGCGAGGGTATCAATTCGGCTCTGCTCAACGGAAAGTGTGCACCTCTGTCGCAACCGCTTCCCGAAGGCGTGGACGGCCACGACGACAGCAGGACCGCCCTCTATACGTACGATCCGGCCAAGGCGAAGGCTCTGCTGAAGGAGGCGGGGGCGCCGGAGAACCTGTCCCTGCGCGTGATCTATGTCGCGGGTGCGTCGCCGCAACAGGAGATGGCGACGTCGGTTCAGGCGCAACTTCGTGACATCGGCGTCGACGCCCAGTTATTGCCCATTCCGGCTGTCGATGCACAGTCGACATTCCGTCAGGGCGACTATGGGCTCTTGAACTCGAGGTTGGCGTATCCGATTCCCGGCCAGTCGCTGATGCTGAACTACATGGCCGACTACCGCTTCCCCAGCCCGCCGTCGGCCCAGTTCTCCGACACGGTGCTGCAGTCGCTCGACCCGCGGCTCGATGACGGCGAGCGAACCGAGCTGTTGCGCCGCGCCTCCGGCATCGCTGCCGACGAGGCATACGACGTCTTCATTTGTGGGGTACCGACGATCGTCGCGTACTCGAACTCGACGGTCGGCATGGACACTCTCGGGCAAGCGGATTTCACGAGCATCTTCGATGTGCGCTATGCGGGCAAGACGACGTCGTGATTCGCACCGAATGTCAGAAACTGCAGGAATTTCGCATTCCTGTGAGCTGTCGATCTCCTCTGCGTTGCCAAAGATCATGGCAATCGCTTCAAATCTGCTGCGACGATTGACGCCGGTGACCCATCTCACTACGATGACATGGTGTCAGATAGATCACTGACTATCCGGATGACGTCACGACCAGGACCTGTCATCCCATTCACCTAGGGAGTCGCTGTGCCGCTTCAGGACCATATGCATTTGATCTCGGTGGACGACCATCTGATCGAGCCGCCTACCGTGTGGACCGATCGGTTGCCCAAGAAGTTCCACGAGCAGGGCCCGCGGATCGTCGAGATGGACATGAGCCAGAGCCATGGCGACGAGGGATTGTCGGCGCTGCTGCTCGACACGGCCCGCCAGGGAGACACTGCGCCCAAGAAGAAGAAGCTCGCCGAGGTCTGGTCGTACGAGGGCCGGATCTATCCGAACATCGGCCTCAACGCGGTGGCGGGCAAGAAGCCGCAGGAGTACGGGATGGATCCCACGCGCTACTC
>NZ_JBHWUE010000093.1:0-37067 GCF_042738615.1 Rhodococcus sp. NPDC059968 | reverse complement strand
GGTTCATCGCTCACGGACATACGAGCCGGGAGCGGGCATCAGCGGCGGTAGGTCCGGGGTGCCGAGCATCGCCGGTGCGGTCTTGTCCGGTCCGCTGCGCTCGGCCAGCCAGGTGATGTAGTCGGACCACCAGGAGTCGGGCTTGTTGTCGGCGGTCTCGAGCCACTCGTCGGGGTTCTCGGTGTCGGGTGAGGCAACTCGGTAGGAGGCGCGAGGGTTGCCGGGCGGGTTGACCAGCGCGGCGATGTGCCCGCTGGTCGAGAGAACGAACCGGATGTTGTCGTTGCCGAGCAGGCGCGCACTGCGGTAACAGGCCTGCCAGGGGCTGATGTGGTCTGCGACGCCGGCGATCACGTAGGTGTCGACGGTGATCTTGGTCAGGTCGACCGGGGTGCCGAGCATGCTCACGGCGCCGGGGACGGTCAGCGCGTTGCTCAAACCCATCTGCACCATCTCCTTGTGGAGGGTGGCAGCCATCCGGGTGGTGTCGGCGTTCCAGAAGAGCACGTCGAACGGCGGCGGCGTGCGGCCCTGGATGTAGTTGTTGACCCAGTACCGCCAAATCAGGTCGGTCGGGCGCAGCCAGGCGAACACCTCGGCCAACGAGCGGCCGTCGAGGTACCCGCGGGCGGCGGAGACACGGACCGCGGCCTGCGCGGTGGTCGGGTCGAGGGCCGCGGCGGGGAAGCCGGCTCGGCTCTGGTCCAGCACGGTGACCCCCAACGTCACACTCGCGAGGCGGTCGGCCTGCCCGATGTCGGTCAGGTGTGCCGCGGTCATCGCCGCCAGCATTCCGCCCGAGCAGGTCGCGAACAGGTGGGTCTGCTTGGCCCCGGTGATCCTGTCCACCGCGTCCATTGCATCGAGGATCGCTTGCCCATAGGTGTCGAATCCCCATGTGCGGTGGCGCGCTTTGGGGTTGCGCCAGGAGATGGTGAACACCTGCTGGCCCTGGTCGAGGAAGTGCTCGACCATGCTTCGGCCTGGTGAGATGTCGACGATGTAGAACTTGTTGATCACCGGCGGCACGATCAGCACCGGCGTGGTGCGCACGGTCGGGGTGCGTGGGGTGTACTGGATGACCTCCATCACCTGGTTCTGGAAGATCACCGAGCCGGGTGTTGCGGCGACGCTGCCGCCGACGACGAACGCGTCCGGGTCCACCATCGCGGGCACTCGTGGTGTTGTCGCGAGGTCGCGAACAAGGTTGCTCAACCCACGCACGACCGAGCTGCCGCCCGTGTCGATGACCGCCTTATATCCGAGTGGGTTGAGCAGCGGGTTATTGCTCGGGGACGCGGCCTCGACGATGTTGTCGAGGGCGAATTGCAGGCGTTCGCGGTCCCGCCAGTCCAAGTCGGCGTCGGCCAGCAGCTTGTCGGCGGTCTCCGCGGCGGCGAGGTAGGCCTGCAGGATCCGCCGCAGGAGTGGGTTTCCCGACCAGGCGGGGTCGGTGAAGCGTTTGTCGGCCCGCGCCGGGGCCCGGGTCGACGTGCCGCGCGCGATGTCCGCTAGTTCGACGGCCAGGCTGCGGCTGCGGCCGAGGAGGAAGTGCGGCGCTCCGGCCAGGCCGGCTCCGAGGCGCAGCCAGGAGCGGTTGGGCAGCATTCGGCGGGTGATCCCGAGTGCCGAGTCGGTCAGTAGTAGGTCCAGCGGTGCGGCGAGCTCCTCTGCGGCGGCCTCGGTGTCGACGACGGTCGAGTCGGTCATGGTTGGTCCTTCGGGATGATCAGTCGGTGCGGGGGTGAATGCGATGGGGGCGGTGATGCTGCGACCGTGCGGCACCGATGCACGGCCGATGGGCCCTACGGCATGATGTTCCGGGTGGCTGGGGGTTTGTTCGTCTCACATGTCCATGCCGCCGTTGACGCTCCAGACTTGCCCGGTGATGTAAGAGGAGGCGTCCGCGGCGAGGAAGTGGACGACGCGCGCGATCTCCTCGGGTCTGCCTGCCCGGCCTGCGGGGATCTGGCTGGTGAGCCGGGCGAGGACCTTCTCGGGGATCGCCGCGGTCATTTCGGTGTCGATCAACCCGGGCGTCACGGCGTTGACGGTGATGCCGAGGCCGGCGTCGGTCCGTTTGCCCGACTTGGCCAGCTGGAATGCGGCTTCCTTCGCGAGCGTCTTGGTGAGCCCGAACAATCCGGACTTGGAGGCGGCGTAGTTGGCCTGGCCGATGTTGCCGGTTTCGCCGACGACGGAGGAGACGTTCACGATTCGCCCGGTTCCTCGCTCGAGCATGTGGGCGAGCGCGGCCTGGGAGAGGAAGAAGGCGCCGGAGAGGTTGACCGCGAGGACGTTCGACCAGTCCTCGTCGGTCAGTTCGGCGATTGTCTTGTCGATGGTGATCCCGGCGTTGTTGACCAGAATGTCCAGTCGCCCATGGGTGTCGATCACTTCGGCGATGGTGCGCCGGCAGTCCGCGGCGGAGCCGACGTTGCCTTGATGCATCGAGGCCGACCCGCCGCGCTGTCGGCAGGTTCGGGCCAGATCGGAGACGAACTGTTCGGCGCTGCGTTGGTTGCGGCTGTAGCCGACGGCGACGGTCGCGCCCTGGCTTGCCAGGCTGTGGGCGATTGCGCCGCCGATGCCGCGGGTTCCGCCGGTGACGAACGCGACCCGACCGGCCAGTTTGTCGGTCGATGGTGTGGCGGAGGCGACGTCCTGTGTGGCCAGGGAGTTCATGAGGGTTCTCTTTTCGGGGTGGAGGTGTGGGATGAGGGGTCAGTGGTTGAGGTGTGCGAGGGCGTCTTCTGCGGCGTTGGCGCCGCACATGCCGTGGGCGCCGGGGCCCGGTGGCGTGGCGGCCGAGCACAGGTACATGCCCGGAACCCCGATTCGATACGGCGACAATGTTGTTCGCGGGCCGAGTACGAGTTGGCGGATGTCCTTGGAACCGGTGAGGATGTCGCCGCCGATGTAGTTGGGGTTGTAGGTGGCCATCTGCGTGGTCGATCGGGTGCTCTGGGCGATGATGCGGTCACGGAAGCCGGGAGCGAATCTTTCGATCTGGGCGATGACCGCCTCGGTGGCGTCGCCGGTGTATCCGTTCGGGACGTGTGCGTACGTCCACAGCGGATGGATGTTGCCGGTGGAGCGTCCCGGGTCGGCCAGATACTGCTGCCCGACCAGGACGAACGGCCGCTGGGGCATCCGCCCGTCGTGGATCGCCCGCTCGGTGGTGGCGACCTCGGCGTAGCTGCCGCCGAGGTGAACGGTGCCGGCGCGGTGTGCGTGCGGGTTGGTCCACGGGACGCCGCCCTCGATCGCGAAGTCGACCTTGAACGCGCCGGGGCCGTGCCGGAAGCGTCGGAAGGCCCGCGCCACCCGAGCCGGCAGGCGGTTACCGACAATGTCGGCGACCGCACTCGGTACCAGGTCGAACATTGTCACGTCCGTGACCGGCAGTTGGGAGACCGAGTCGATCCGGGTTCCGGTCTCGATTTTCCCCCCGAGGTCGACCAGCAGCGACGCCAGGGCGTTGGTGATCGACCGCGACCCGCCGGCGGCGACCGCCCAGCCGTGGCGGTGACCGGCGGTGATGATGCCCAAACCGATCGCCGAGGTGAGCGGGTAGTGCATTGGCCGGAACGCGTGGGCAGCTACTCCACCGAACAGGGCCCGGGCCTGGTCGGTGCGGAACTGCCGGGCGAGCAGGGACGCCGGCAGGACGGTGGGTCCGCCGAACCGTGCCAGGGTGAGCGGGTGCTCGGGGACTCGCAGCAAGGGGCGCATGATGTCCTGCGACAGCGCATCGAACCTGGCCGACGGCCGGTCGAACAGCCGTCGCCACCGGCCACCGTCGCGGCCGAGGCCGGCGGCGGTGTCGTCCACGGATCGGTGCAGCACCCCGGCGGACCCGTCGTCGAGTGGGTGCACGCAGTCGATGCCGGGTTGCAGCCACGTCAATCCGTAGCGTTCGAGGTCGAGGGTCTGCAGGAACGGGGATCCGGCGGCCATCGGGTGGGCTGCCGAGCAGTGATCGTGCAGCAACCCCGGCACCAACGCCTCACTGGATCGGGTGCCGCCGCCGATCTCGTCGGCGGCCTCGAAGACTGTGACCTGAACCCCGCGTCGGGCGAGGGCGACGGCGGCGGCGAGTCCGTTGGGGCCGCTTCCGACCACGACTGCGGTGCTCACGCCAGCGCTCCATGGCCGCGGTCCTGCTGGTCCCGGCCGGCGTTCTGGTCCGAAGCCAGCGACCAGGTCATCTGCAACGGGATCGGTCCGTTGGGCAGCCACGGCTGCTCGGAGACGGCGTCGGCCACCTTCCAGGTGCCGCGCTCGATCACCCCGAGTGCGGCGTCGATCAGCTTGTAGTGCTGAACCCCGCTCCCGAGGGCCTCCGATTCCACCCAGGCGATGACCGCTTCGCCGGGTTCGAAGTGGGCTTGGCTCTGCACCGCCCGGATCAGGTCCTCGTTGTGCAGGTGCCCGTCACCGAAGTTGAACCCGATCAGCGAGTTGCACAGGAACTCGCCCTCGCGCACGGTGCGGGTGTCGATGTCGGGGAGATTCTTCAGCAGCAGCGAGAACAGGCCGCGGCCCTGGCTGTGCATGCTCCGCCACGCGATCGTCTTCTGCAGGGTGATCTCCGCCCACTGCGGCTCGTAGCCGAACGCGATGAACTGATCGATCTGATTGCCCGCCGATCGTGTGACCTGGTTCAGCTTCGTTTCGGCGCCGGGCGCGAACGCCCACACCGCCGACGCCCAGTTGCCCGCGTACTGCCGCATGGACGGCAGGAAGGAGACCTTGTCCGGCCGCAGGTTCCCCAGGATCGGGAAGAACAACAGCGCAGCGACGATAGCCAGGGCTAGCCAGGGCGGGGACATCTCCCACGGCGCGTATCCGTCCCAGTTCGGGAAACCGAGAAACAGGAACACCGTGGCGTAGGCGAACAGCACGTTCCATTCCAGCGGCACCGCCAACGGGAACGTCGAGACGATGAACAGGTGGAACCCGACCATGACCAGCGCGGCGGCCAGGGTGACCCACATGTTCGTCGAGAACAGCAGGATCAGCGGGGCGGCGATCTCCACGACGGTCCCGTTGCCGTGCGCCATCACGTCCGCCAGTCGCGACGGCCGCAGATCCTTGGGGAAATCGCGGTACTGCGCCCGCTTGAACCAATTGGACGGAACGAACGGGCTGTTGCTGACCATCGGCGGGACAACGTTGGAGAAGTGCTTTCCGAACTTGGAGAACCCCGCACCGACCCACACCAGGACGATCAGCAGCTTCAACGCAACGATCATGTTGACGAACGGCAGCGCGGCGAAGAACACCAACGCCGGCAGGTACTGCTCGCCGCGTGCGCCCAGGAAGATCGTCTTGTCCCGCAGACCCACCAGTACGAGCAGCGCAATGGGCGCGACGATCAGGGCGGGGCGCACCAGCCCGGAGGTGTTTTCCGGCATCACCGCCGCCAACGAATCACTGTGCACCCCGGGCGAAAACAAGGTGACGGCCAGGCTGACCAGCAGACCGACGTAGAGTACGACGTCTCCCCAGGTGCGCCGGTCACCATTGGTGAGCGGCACCCACCGCCACGGCCGCAGCCGGATGGTCCCTGGCCGCGCCCAGAACAGGATGCCGCCCGTCATCGGCTTGACCTTGCCGGCCAGCGGACCCCAGGACCCGGCGACCCCGATGGTCTCGAGCAGCACGGTCCACAAGATCGCCTTCTGGTACACGATCGGCTGGTTCCACCACTCGCTCACGTGCCAGAACGCGGGCAGACCCGACGTCACCGTGGCGATCGTGATGCCGCCGATTGCGTAGAGGAATATGAGTTTGGCAATGTAGATGGTGTGCACCATCCGCGGTGAACCGAAGCCGTTCTCGGCCCAATCGAGGGCGAGAATCCGCATCCGCTCCATCAACGGCTTCGTCAGGAAGGTGTCCGGATCGACCGGCGGCAGGTCCGGTTTCGTGAAGCTCATGGTGATCTCTCCCGTTTCGGTGGGTGGGTTTCGGTGGTGGATTCAGGCGTTCTGGCGGTGGCCGCGAAGCGACGCCCGCAACGCAGGTTTGTCGATCTTGCCGATGGCGTTCCTCGGAAGCTCATCGAGCACAGTGATATCCACGGGCAGTTTGTATTTCGACAATTGGTGGCGGGTGTGCGCGTGGATCCGGCCCGGCTCGAGGCTGGCGCCGGAGTTCAGTGAAACGAACAGCACCGGCTCCTCGCCGTAGACCGGATCGGCGCGTCCGACGACGGCTGCCTCGGCGACCTCCGGAAGCTGGTAGACGACGTTCTCGATCTCTTTCGGATAGATGTTCTCGCCGCCGCGGATGATCATGTCCTTCGCACGGTCGACGAGGACGAGGTACCCGTCCTCGTCGAGCCGGCCGATATCGCCGGTGTGCAGCCACCCACCTCCGAGCGTCGTCGCCGTTTCCTCGGGGCGGTTCAGATAGCCACGCATGACGTTCGGTCCCGCGATGAGCACCTCCCCGGTCTGCCCGTCGGCGACCGGGCTACCGTTCGGGTCCGCGATCCGGATCCGCTGGCCCGGCAACGGCAGGCCGACCGTGCCCGATTTGCGTATGCCGGTAAGCGGGTTCACCGTGCTCGCGCACGCCCCCTCGGACAGTCCGTATCCCTCGACGATCGGGATTGCGTATCGGGTTTCGAACTTCTCGAGCAGCTCGACACTGGCCGGGGCCGCCCCGCACACCGCGAAACGCACCGACGATGTAGCCGGTCGAACATCCGCGGGCAGGTCGGCCAGCATCGTGTAGATGGTGGGGACAGCCGAGAAATAGGTCGCTCCGCTCTGCTCGATCCGTTCGAAGAACGTCCTCGGACTGAAGCGACCCGCGATCGTCGCGCGCCCGCCAGCCAGCAGCGGTGACAGGGCGCCGAGGATGATTCCGTTGACGTGAAACAGGGGCAGGATCAGCAGGCTGTGGTCGGTGCCCGTCATGGTGAACGCGTCGATGACCATCTGGCACATCGCACCGATATTGGCGTGATCGAGCATCACACCCTTCGGACGCCCGGTCGTTCCGCTGGTGTAGATCAGCAATGCCAGCAAGTCGTCGCCCTGCGGTGGATCGGTCACTGTCGCCGAGACCTGGGACGTGAGGGCAATTGGTGAGACCACCGTGACTCCGTCGAGGTCGATCGGCCGGTCGATGATCAACACTTTCGCGCGCGCGTCCTGGATCTGGAAGGCCGCCTCGGCGTCGGCGAGGGAAGGGTTGATCGGAGTTGCCGTTGCACCCAAACGCCATGCAGCAAAAAGCGATACGACCAGACTGGAGGTGTTGGGAAGCATGACTGCGACCACGTCCCCCACCGCTATCCCGCTCGCCTGCAACGTCGCGGCGGCGCGCTGCACCGCCTGAAGGAACTGTGCGTTGTTCAGGTCGCCGGCGTCGTCGCAAATGCATGGTGCCGTCGGGTTCTGCGCGGCGCGGAGATCGGGCAAAGACGAGAGATTCATGGGCATTCCTGGCGCTCGATGTGCGGGTCCACACAAACGTAAAATTCGGGGGACAGCCCCACACCGTCGCGAATCGACGACATTTCCCGACGCTCTTGTTTCCCGGAAACAACACCACCTGGAAAAGCGTGCACATCAACGACCGCTGCGATCTACCGTTTCTTTCATGACAGATCGCCAACGCGACCGCGACGCCGCAGTCGGTGACGCCGCCGCGGCGATCATCGGAAGCCTCGGCGCTCGACTACCGCAAGTGTCACGCTCGATCCAGCAGCGGCTGGCCACGGAGATAATCGAGCTTCGCAACGACCCCCAGATACTGGATCTACTCGGCGCCAGCGTCGAGGGAAACGTCGAAACGGTATTCGACGCCGTCCAGTACGACATCCCGATCGACCGGGTCGAGCCCCCGACCGCGGCGCTCGAGTATGCGCGTCGGCTCGCACAACGCGGAGTGCCCGCGAATGCACTCGTGCGCGCCTACCGGCTCGGTCAGCAGGCCCTGCTCGGCACCATCCTGGACGCGATCCGTCAGGCCGACCTCGATCCCGGTCTCCGCCTCGACGTGTACGACCGAATTGCAACGGTGACGTTCCGCTACATCGATTGGATCTCCCAACAAGTCGTCCAGATCTATGAGGCCGAACGCGACCACTGGCTGGAGAACCGCAGCAGCGTGCGCGCGGTCCGCGTTCACGAGGTCCTCGAGGCCGCCGACATCGACGTGGACTCGGTGACCGCCGCGATCGGGTATCCCCTGCGGCGGACCCACCTGGCGCTGGTCCTGTGGTTCGACGACGCCGAAGATTCCCGCACCGAACTCGGACGGCTGGAGCGGACCGTCCGCCACCTCGCCCAATCGATCGACACCCCCGGCGACGCACTCTTCGTAGCGGCGGATCGAATGACCGGCTGGGGATGGATCTCCCTCCGTCCCGACGACGTCGAGGGCGCGGTCGGGGCAATCCGACGGACCGTCGCGGAGCTGCCGGACCCACCGTACATCGCGATCGGTGCACCCTTACCCGGTGTCGATGGCTTCCGGCGATCACATCGCCAGGCGCAGAACGCGCGCAACGTCGCGCTCGCCTCGGCCGGCCTCACACGGCGTATCACCACGGCAGACGAGCCGGGACTCGCTGCCGCAGCCCTCCTCGGCGAAAACCTCCCAGAGGCGCGAAGGTGGGTGCACGAGACCCTCGGACCCCTCGCCGCGGACACCGAGAACGATGCGCGGCTGCGCGAGACACTGCGCACCTTCCTGGGACACGGTTCGAGTTACAAGTCCGCCGCCGAGGAACTCCATCTGCACTTCAACTCGGTGAAGTACCGCGTCCAACGCGCGGTCGAACGCCGCGGCCGCCCCATCACCGACGACCGCCTGGACATCGAGATCGCCTTGCTGGTCTGCCACTGGTTCGGCGACGCTGTGCTTGCACCGCACGCGTAGCGGAGAGGGTGCTCCGAGCACCCGAGCCGGCTCCGGCGAATCACTCACCGCTCGCTACCGCTCCTACCGCCACACCATGATGCCCAGGCGCGGAGACGCGTTCGACCGTGGCGTCTGGCGGCTTCACCGAGTCAGTCCAATCCACCGATACCGATCCTGGCGGCGGACCAGGCCGGAACCGCCAACCGACACAGTGCAAATCTTCACGTACACGCAATCGATGGAGAACGCGCCTGCACGGTGCGTTCGGTCGCGGTTCGGGAATCGCAACCTGTGGTCTTGACTGCTCGCCACGGTCGCTCCCAGGAATTGATGCTGGGAGATCTCAAAGGTCTATCATGTTCGGCCACACTCGGTTCGGGGGAATCACTTCAGTCAGGTGCGAGACTGTCGTCCTGAGTTCGGAACGTTCGGGACTCGACCCGAGCGGGAGGGCCCTGTTGCGTTACGAGAGTTTCGGATTGAGGAAGACGTACAGCGCAGAGATCTTGCTCTCGCGAACGATGACAACATCGAGTCCCGTGTACTCAGCCGCCTCGCCTTTCGGGCCCGAGCCCCATGCAAGGATTCCCCCGTTGTGTAGGGCTTGGGCCTGTCCGTGGGGTGTGTAGGCAAATTGGGGATGGGTCGAGCGTAGTTCCCCGGCGAATTTTTCGAGTGCGTCGTGTCCGCTGAAGACGCCGTCCGGGGCGTAGAGCACGCAATCGTCGGTGTAGAACTCGTCGATGGCGGCGCGCCGGCGGGTCGCATTGCCCTCCCCGAAGACTTCCTGAAGGTTTCGATGAAGAAGTTCAATGGTCCGTTCGGTCATTTTGTGTCTCGTCCCCGCGGTGGTGTTTCGCGGTCTGTATCGGCAGTCCGCTTCTATAGCGTGAAAAGCGGTCCGGTGAGGGTCAGCCCGAGGTCGCCGTCGTGGGCGAAGAACGCAAACAGCATCAGTGCGGCGCCGGCCAACGCGATGTCGGATCATCTCCGTCTGCCGGGTTTGCGGGTCGGATTCGGACCAGAAGTTGTGCATGAGCGCCGCGGTGGGGGCAAGGAAGGCGACCAACAGTAGGGATCCGAGGTCGGCCCAGATGCCGAGAAGCACGCTCAGCGCGCCGGCGACGAGGATCACCCCGGACAGCAGGACCGAGGCCTGGGGGAGGGGCAGGCCCTTGGCGGCGGCGTACTGCGCCATCGTCGTGGACTGGGTCAGGTGGCCCACGGCCGAGGACAGGAACAGTGCGGAGAAGAGAATTCGGCCGATCAAAACGACGATATCCATCGTCAACCTCCCGTGGGTGGTTGTGGAGTGTGGTGGCGACGCGTTGGGGTGATGACGCTGTTGGTCGTTTCTCCTACCGACTCCTGGTGGTTGTGACTCGAATCATGTGGTTGTGATGTCATCTGCGGCACCCGGCCCGGGGAGGGCATCTTGCGTGCTTGACGGACCGGTAGTGGTTTGCGGACTCGATTCAGGCTGCGGTTGCTGCGGCTCGAACCGGGCCAAGCGCAGTGCTCCACGTGATGACCTGATCGAGCATCGCGTTCGCCGCGGCGGCCTGGTGTTCGCTGGGGGTGAATTCCCTGTAGTGCTCGAAATCGGCTGCCAGCGACAGGGTGACTTGCTGCCGCACGTCGGCCATCTGCAGTTCCCCGGCAATGGCGCGCAGGTGTTCAGCGGCGCGGGCCCCTCCGACAGCGCCCCAGGTGACGAATCCGACTGCCTTGTTGTTCCATTCGGCGTACAGGTAGTCGAAGGCGTTCTTGAGTACTCCGGGGATACCGTGGTTGTATTCGGGGGAAGCGATGACGAATCCGTCGAACGCGGCGATCGTGGCGGACCACTGCTTGGTGTGCTCGTTCTGGTATAGCCCGAAGGACGGCGGCATCGGTTCGTCCAGGTGCGGCAAGGTGTGATCGCGTAGGTCGATCAACTCGAATTCCGCGTCGCCACGCTGGGAGGCGATGTCGTGAACCCAACGGGCGACCTTCTCGCTGTTGCGGTTGGGACGGGTGCTGCCGACGATGATGCCGATTCTGGTCATGGCGATCACTCCTGCACGGAATCGATGTGGTGTTCGGTCCCGACGGTGCGGTTGGAGGGCTCACATCAATTTGTTGATGTATCCACAAAACTACTCCCCGCGTTGATGACGTGTCAACAAAAAGCTAGGGTTGGGGCATGGCGACGAGGTGGTTGGACGAACGGGAGAGCCGGGCATGGCGCGGTCTTCGCCGCATGCACGCCGACCTGAGTGCCCACCTGGCACGGCAGCTGACCGAGGAATTCGGCCTCACCGAGGCCGACTATGTCGTCCTCGTCGAGGTGTCCGAAGCGCCCGGCCGTCGGATCCGTTCTCGCGATCTCGGCCGGGCGTTGGGATGGGAACGAAGCCGGCTCTCACACCAGATCGCCCGCATGGAAGCCCGCGGCAGCGTTCGCCGCGCTCGGTGCGACACCGACGCCCGCGGATTCGACGTACTGCTCACCGACGAGGGCGTGGCCGCCATCGAAGCGGCGGCGCCGCTCCACCTGGCCGGGGTTCGGCATTGCTTCGTCGACCTGCTCACCGCCGAGCAACTCGACGTCCTCGGCGACATCGCGGACACCGTCACCGGCCACCTGGACACGGAGCACCTCGGCTCCGCCGGTTGATCGGTGGTACCACACCTGTCCTGTCCTGTGCCGGCCGGCGCGGTACCTGTGTGGTCGGCGCCGGCCTCGGTGTGGTCCCTGTCAGAGTGTTGGGTTCAACCGGCACCCTTCGCCAGCGTGACGCCTTCACATGAACTGCGCCGCTGGTGCTCGGCCTGATCCTCATTGTCCTGTACGGAATTCCGGGGGTCCCAATGACGTCCACCTCGCCCGCCGATTGCGTAGTACCCGCCCGAGTAACCTGAAGTCCATTTGGTGGGTGTCGTCGATGAACCCGGGGCGAGTGCCTCTCACTGTTGGTGCATCCGCGACGTGGGGTGGCGGCCGGGGCGCATCGCGGGCCTGCCGATGTTTGACGCGATCGCATGGACGGAAGGGTGGACTCGCCGGCCCGGTGAATCGTCTGGCCCGGGGAGGTGACGAGTGCGAGTTCACTGGTTGTCGATGGGTCGGGGGATTTCTATCCCGCGAAGGAGGTCGACGGTGGGCCGGTCCGCTGGGTCGGCGGGGCCGCCGCCAACGGCACCGCCGCGCAACCCGTCATGGGCTGGGATTCGGTGGCGGGAACCTGGCAAGGAACAGCCCGGGGTGTGGCACGATCTGCTGGAAGTCGCGGTTGACATCGCCTGCGGCCGGTCGTCCCTGCGCGTTCTGACGACGCGGTTTTCACCGTTCTTTTCGGGCTGCACGTGGTCGCGGCGTTGTGAAACCCACGGCCGCGTCGTAGAAGCTCCGCGTAATGTAATTGTTGCTGCTCTTCTTCGGCGGTGAGGGCGTAGCGAATTGGGCGACCGCGCACGTCCTGGGTGGCGGCGTTCTTCGACGGTGTCACCGGGAGCTAGCTGGTCAGTGTTCTCATGTCCTGGTGTGGTGAGCAGGATGGCCGCGGCCTTGCCGTAATCCTTGCGCGTTGCGCTGGCGATAGTCGTCTCAGGCATCCATCACGGCGGTGAACGTCATGCGGTCTCCGCGGTAGAGTGACCGTCTCTGTTCGATGGGCACACCGTCCTTGTCGTAGGACACTCGATTGAGCAGAAACATCGGAGTTCTGGTGTCGACGGTCAACAGCGCAGCTTCCCGGGCGTCGGGCAGAACCGTCTCTATGGTGTCGACGACGCGACCGAACATGATTCCGCGCGTTCTCAGTTCGGCATACAGTGACTTCCGGTAATCGAACCCGTCCATCAGGCCCGGAATCCGGTGGGCGGGAATGCGTGTTGTCTCGAGCCCGACGCGGACGTCTCCGGTGGTGAATACGCGCTCGAGTTGAATGACGGTAGCGCCGACGTCGATGTGCAGCAGTTCGGCGAGGTCGTCGTCCGCTTCGTCGGCGGACCATCCGACCAGGATGCGAGAGGCCGACATGCCTTTTTCCCGGGCTGCCTCGGTGTACGAGCCGATAGCAAGCGGAAGAACGACTTTGGGGTCGGCGACCACGGTTGTTCGACCGCGACGTTCGATGCGGCCGGCAACGAGCAGTTCACGCATCGCCTGACGCAGTGTTTCCCGGGCAACGTCGTACTTCTCGGCGAGGTCCCTCTCGGAGGGAAACGAATCACCGGGTGACAGATTATCGAGCAGTGCGTCGAGATTTTTGCGCACGATTTGGTGTTTGAGCATCCGAGGTTCCGCGTCGACCGCCATGCGCCGACACTATCATTTCTCGGTCTAGACCAAGATGTCACCGGTCGTTCATCGTCAGTTCACGCGGCAGCTTTGCCTTGGTCTATACCAACCTGAATTGTGTGCGGCATGACGAATCCGACCGCGCCGACCGCGTACCGCACCCCTCCCGTTCCTACCGCTCCCGCAATCGAACTCGTTGTGATGGACATGGCCGGCACCACCGTCGCCGACGACGGTCTCGTCATCGACGCGTTCGACAGCGCCGCCACTGCTGTCGGTCTCGCGGAGACGGGCGCCGAGCGCGAGGACGCCCGCCGGTACGTGCTGGAGACGATGGGACAGTCCAAGATCGAAGTGTTCCGTGCACTGTTCGGTGCCGAAGACCGCGCCCAGGCCGCGAACACGGCCTTCGAAGCCGCTTACGATGCACGCATCGACGGCGGTGTCATGCCGATTCCCGATGCGGCCGAGACGATTACCAGCCTTCGCGAGGCCGGTATCGCTGTGGTGCTGACAACGGGATTCTCCCCGGCCATGCAGCACCGCATCCTCGATGCGCTCGGGTGGCAGACCATCGCGGATGCATACCTGGCGCCGGGAGACGCCGTCCGCGGACGCCCACACCCCGACCTCGTCCTCACCGCTGCCATGCGGGTTCAGGTCGGTGACATGGCGAACGTTGCCGTCGTCGGTGACACCTCCAGCGACATCCTGTCGGGTCGTCGCGCCGGTGCATCCATCGTGGTCGGTGTGCTCACCGGCGCCCACCGCGCCGAGACGTTAAGGGGCGCCGGGGCGACCGACGTCCTCGACAGCGTCGCAGCCCTCCCTGCCCTGCTGATGCCCTGACCTGCGCAGCCCTCTCATCGCGTTGTCCTACCCGCTGTAACCTTCCTCGACCGAACGGACGATTCACATGCCCACCCCCACTCGCCACCGGCTCGGCATCGCCGCCGCGTTGCTATCCGCCACCGCACTCGTCGCCTCCGGGTGTTCCGGCTCCGGCGCCGGGGCCACCACCGAACAAGGATTTCCCGCAACCCTCACTCTCGCGGCCATCCCCGCCGAGAACTCGACCGACCTGAAGGCGAGTTACGATCCGGTCATCGAACGCCTGCAGCGTGAGACGGGTGCCACCGTCGAATTCGTGCAGGCCTCCGACTACGCGGGCGTCGTCGAAGGCCTGATCGCCGGCAACGTCGACCTCGCGTTCTTCGGCCCATTCGCCTACGTCGTGGCCGGCATCAACGGCGCGAAGATGACACCGCTCGGGGCCGTCGTCAAGGACGAGGGAACCCCTCCCGGGTACCAGTCCTACGGCATCACCCGCTCGGACAACACTTCCGTCAACGGTCTCACCGACTACGCCGGCAAAAAGGTCTGCTTCGTCGACCCGAGTTCCACCTCGGGATTCTTGTATCCCTCGGCCGGGCTCATCGAGGAAGGCGTCGTGGCGTCCGGGTCGGAAGCGGACATCTCCGCAGCCATGACACCGATCTACGCCGGCGGGCATGATGCGTCGGCGCTCGCGGTCAAGGCGGGAGACTGCGACGCCGGTTTCGCCTTCGACACCATGGTCGACAAGACCATGATCGACAGCGGCGAGCTGGCGCCGGGAGATCTGAAGACGGTATGGAAGTCGGAGACGATCGCGGGGTCGCTGTTCGCCGCGAACGACGAGCTCGGCACCGACGCGATCGACACGCTGAAGAAGGTGTTCAGCGAGGGCATGAACGTCAGCGCCTTCATCGCCGACGGCATCTGCTCCGAGGGATGCCGAATCACCGACGAGCGTGCCTGGGGTGTCGTACCGGCACAGGACAGCGATTACGACGGCATCCGCCACGTGTGCGAGGTCACCGGATCCGAAAAGTGCCAGGGCTGATCATGTTTGCGCACACCGACCCCGCCGACACCGTCGTCGTCAGCGCCCGCGACGTCACGAAGACGTTCGGCTCCACCACGGCGCTGAACAACATCAACCTCGACGTGCACCGCAGCGAGATGCTGGTCCTGCTGGGCTCGTCGGGTTCCGGCAAATCCACGCTACTACGGTGCATCAACGGCCTGCACCCGATCACCTCGGGCACCATGACCGCCCTCGGAACTCGCGTCGACACCGCGCCACCCCGGCAGGTGCGCGAGCTGCGAAAGAACGTCGGCTTCATCTTCCAGCACTTCAACCTCGTCGGCCGCCTCAGCTGCCTCGAGAACGTCCTCGTGGGCGGACTCGGACGGCTGCGAATCCTTCGCTACGGCGCGCTGACCTACCCCAAGACCATGCGTACCGAGGCGCTGACCTGCCTCGATCGTGTCGGGCTCGCCGACTTCGCCGAGCGCCGAGCGGACACCCTCTCCGGCGGGCAGCAGCAGCGCGTCGCCATCGCCCGCACCCTGATGCAGCGACCGAGCATCGTGCTCGCCGACGAACCCGTTGCCTCGCTCGACCCGGAGAACGCCGCCGTCGTCATGGACCTGCTGCAACGGGTGTGCACCGAGGAAGAACTGACCGTCGTCTGCACCCTGCACCAGGTGGATCTCGCGCTCGGCTGGGCGCATCGCCTCGTCGGTCTGCGCGACGGAGGAGTCGTCCTCGACCGCCCCGCGGCCGGATTGCAACGCGACGACGTCATGCCCCTCTACCGGCCCAGCGCACCCGAAAAGGACACCGTGTCGGCGGCGGGGCCGGTATGACCATCACACTCGGCCCACCGCCATCGAAAAGCACGACAGTCGAGAAGGATTCGCGGCGCCGCTGGCTGCTACCGGCGTTGGGCGCCCTCGCTCTCGCCCTGACCATCCTGTCGGCCGGGTACATCGACTTCGCCCCGGCCACCCTCGTCGATGGTCTCGAGGACGTTCAGCGCCTGCTTGCGCGCATGCTGCCTCCGCGAGTCGACGACACCGGCCGGATCGTCTCCCTCGCGTTCGAGACGCTGCTCATGGCAGTTCTCGGCACCGTCCTCGCGGCGATTGCCTCTGTCCCGCTGGCGTTCCTCGCTGCCCGCAACACCACCCCTCATCCCGTGGTGTACAGCGCCGCGCGGGCGATCATCACATTCTGCCGGGCCATGCCCGATCTTCTCTTCGCGGTCCTGTTCGTCCGAGCACTCGGAATCGGGGTAATGCCGGGCGTTCTCGCGTTGGCGTTGCACTCGATCGGCATGCTGGGCAAGTTGTTCGCCGACGCCATCGAGCAGACCGCCCCCGCCCCCCGGGAAGCGATCCGTGCCACCAGCGTCGGCTACCTCCGTGAGATGATCAACGCCGTTGTACCGCAGGTGGTCCCTGCGTGGATCGGCGCCTTCGTCTACCGCATCGACATCAACTTGCGCATGTCGGTCATCCTCGGCTTCGTCGGCGCAGGGGGTATCGGTTTCGCACTGCAGGACGCACTGCGCGGTCTGATCTACCCGCGGGCTCTCGGGATCGTGCTCGTCATCCTGGCCATCATCGCGGCGATGGAATTGGCTGCGATCGCCATCCGGCGGATGCTGCTCGTTCCGTCGCAGGCCGGGCCGCGCCGCGACCGAGCCATGCGCATCGGTGCCTCCGCGGTGCTCGTCGCCTCCTGCATCGCGTCGTTCGTCGTACTCGACATCGACCCGAGGACGCTGCTGACCTGGATCGGGCCGTCCATCGAGGTGTTCGGCCGCATGGTGCCGCCCGACTTCTCCTCCCTCGGCGTCGAACTGGTGGACGCCCTCGTCCAGACCCTCGCCATCGGCGTCGTCTCCACGGCCATCGGCGTCGTACTGTCGATCCCGGTCGGAATTCTCGCCGCCCGCAACGTCACCCCCCATCCGGGCGTGTACTGGGTGGCGCGGTCATGGATCCTGATCGTGCGTGCGGTCCCCGAGCTCATCCTCGCCGTGGTGTTCGTTTGCGGCCCTCGGACTCGGACCCGTCGCGGGCACCTGCGCTCTGGCGATCGGATCGATCGGATTCCTCGCCAAGCTCGTCGCCGACGCCGTCGAGGAAATCGACCCCGGTCCGCTCGACGCGGTCACCTCCGTCGGCGGGGGCTGGTGGAATCGACTGTTCAGCGCTGTCGTCCCGCAGGCTGTTCCCTCGATCATCGGATCGAGTCTGTACCTGCTCGACGTCAACATCCGCACCTCCACTGTCTTGGGCATCGTCGGCGCGGGCGGTGTCGGATTCCTGCTGTTCGAGTCCATACGGACCCTGAACTTCGAGGTCGCCGGTGCGATCGTTCTCGTCATCTTCGTTGTCGTCTACTTCGTCGAAAGGATATCCGGATGGATCAGATCACTCCTCGTCTGACGCGGGCCGCAGTGTGGACTCGTGACGGTATCGACGTCCACGCACTCGAGATCCCCGAACTCGGGCCAGGCGAGATCCTGGTCCGGATAACGCTGGCCACGGTGTGCGGAAGCGACCTGCACACCGTGTCGGGACGCCGTCCGGCGGCGTGCCCGTCGGTGCTCGGGCACGAAGCCGTCGGACGAGTCGCCGCCACCGGAACCGGCGCCGACCCGGCAGTCGTCGGCGACGGCGGTCACCCACTTGCGGTCGGGGACCGCATCGTGTGGTCGGTGACCGTCCCGTGCGGCCGCTGCCCGCGCTGCCGGTCCGGGTTCACCGCCAAGTGCATCGACGTACGCAAAGTGGGACACGAACCCGCAGAGGGACAGTGGGTGCTGAGCGGGTCGTACGCGCAGCACATCGTCCTACCGCACGGGACTGCCATCGCCCTCGTGCCGGAGTCGTTGCCGGATCCGGTGGCTGCCCCGGCCGCATGCGCGACCGCTACCGTCATGGCCGCGCTCGAGGAGGCCGGCGATGTGAAGGGCAAGCGGGTGCTGATCGTCGGCGCCGGAATGCTAGGAGTCACTGCCGCGGCGGCGTCCGCCGAACGCGGCGCGTCGGTTCGGGTGATCGATCATGACCCGGTGCGTCAGAACAAGGCCCGCAACTTCGGGGCGGTCGACGACGACGGTGACCCGGTGGATGTGGCCATCGACTTTTCCGGTGCGTCGCCGGCAGTGCAGGCCGCGCTGGGGCGACTCGACACCGGCGGCCGGCTCGTCCTCGCCGGATCGGTCACTCCCGGGTCGTCCATTACGGTCGATCCCGAAACCGTGGTCCGGCAGTGGCTGACGCTCACCGGAGTGCACAACTACGAGCCTCGACACCTCGCCGAGGCTGTCGGATTCCTCGACGCCACACGACACCGCTACCCGTGGGCCGAACTAGTCGACACGCCGGTGCCGCTCGATCAGCTGAACCGCGTCCTGAGACCGACGCCATCGGGCATCCTTCGGTCCTCTGTGGCGCCCTAAAGGTGCCACCGGGGCACCCGAGTCACGCTCTGCCGTTGCGGGGCCGGGGGTTCGATCCTGTGGCGGTTGATCAGCAACACGATCCTGAGCACCGGGTAGAGCACGATGGGTGCAAGAGCCCCCAGATCGAAGCTCGAGGGTGGTCCGGATCCCCGCCCGCACGATCGGGTCTTCCAGGATTTCCAGGATTTGCCGGGCGATCTCACACGCAGCAAACACAATCTGTTGGAGCGACGCTGGACTCACGGTCAGGCCCTTCTTGCGGCCTTGGCAGAAATAGCCGATCAGACCCACACGCCGTGCTGGCAGCGCAGATTCTAGTAGGTCCGTCGGGTCACCGACGGTCCGCCCGGTGCGGGCACCAACATGTTGCCGTCCCCAAGTTTCTGAGCCGGAGGCTTTCAGCTGTTACCGACATATCTAACACTAATCAATAGGTTCTGACACTGTCTGCCGGTATGAATTGGTGAGGCCACGGGAATACTTGGGATGTCGGTGGTTGGGGTGTGCAAGACGGCACGGGAGGGCCGGTTGCCCTCTGGGCGCGCCAGTTCGGGTCACCGAATCCTTGACCGCGCGGACCTCGACTCCTATCTATCGGGCAGGCCCGGATGGGAGTGTGCGGGAGCGACACCGGGGGGGCAGTGTATTGCCGGGCGTGGTGGCCCGACATGACAAGAGGCGTCGATGGCCAATCGGGAAAAGATGTTGCGGGGCAGCGCTACTGGTGAGGCGTATCGGGGTCTGCATGGATCGCGGCTCGAGTCCGCGGGGGCAGCGGGCGGGGTTGGGCCGGATGCTCGACGACGCGACCGAGGGTCGGTGCACGGTGGTGCGGGTGGTGTGGCGAGATGTGTTGGCGATCCCGACCGCCTCCACACCTACACCTACTTCGGGCGCTCCCGCACCGGCCAGTTCTACGCGCGGAAGGTCGCCTGGCGCATCGACCGGTGGTTGTTTCGGCGCCTCCGGCGGACGTCTGCCGTCACAGGTCTGGACGGTCCCTTCAGCGCCGCTCGAGACCACAGGCGCCCGGTCGGTTCGGTCACGCGAGGTGCAGTCGACCTACTTCCGCGATGGCGCGACCCGATCTTGATAGGGTCCCGTCCAACTACGGCCCGTCGACGAGATCTCGAGGTCGGGCGAACCTATCGACACGAGATCGGGAAACCGACACGGAAACGGGGATGTCGATTGCCATTCGGCCTGTGGCACGAACGCGCAGGCCGGACCTGCGGTGCAGACGGACGCAGCCGCAGCTGAACACTTGCACGAACACCTGCCAGTCGAACTCGACGGCGTGTGCACCGATTATTCGACCTCGTGGTTGTCGAGATGTCGGACGTATGATCGACGGACCGCCGGGGCGCCCACGCGGAAGGATGGACAATGGACAATTGGTGGCTGTATTACTGCCCGTTTCCCCAACCTGTCCGAGAATGGCTGTGGCTGATTGTGCAGCAGATGTGGTAGCCCGCTGTACTACCCGACCAGAGTCCGCTACGTTTTCTCAGCCCTGGTGGGTGCCTGGGTGGTGGCTTAGCTGTTGGTGACGACGAAGCCCTTACCGACAGGGTTGGGTTGGGCGTTGATGCCGTCGAGGACGGCAGCGAACTTGATGTATTCGAACGCGAACAGCGCAGTGTCGAATCCGCGGACCATGCCCACGATCTCGGTGTTGTTCTGAAGTACGGGACCACCGGAGTCGCCACCGCCTGATTGGGCGTTGCTGTAGAAGCGTGTCGTGTTCTGCGCGGTGATCGACCCGCAATGGACGCCGGTACCGGCCCCGTCCTTGCAGTGGGGGCCGACCGGGTCGGCGGCGCCGATTCCGTCGACCCGGGCACTGGGACCATTCGATGTGAGTGTCGCGTCAGCGTTGAGGGAAATGACCACCCAGTCGACGCCGATCCCGCCGCCGGGACTGCGGTACGCGATGTTCCCGATGTGTTCCCGCGGTCCGGTCGGTGCATAGCGGTAGACGGGTGCACCGTCGGGTGTGCCGTCGACACAGTGGGCGGCGGAGATACCGATCTTGTTGCCGAGCCAGTCGGTACCCACGACACCCATCGTGCAGAACTCGATGATGCCGGGCGGGTGCGGCACCGGGTTCAGGTCGTCGGTCCATGCGATGCCGTTGGACACGACACCGGTGGCTGATGCCGCCGGCGTGTCGACAAGGAATGCGCCGAGGGTGACTGTTAGACACGCAAGAAAACCGTAAAGCCTTCTCAATTGAGTTCTCTCTTCTTCGCGGCGTCGAGGGGCTATCTGTAGGCCGCTCTTTGTTTGGTGGTCGAGCTGGGCTCGACTCGACGATCTCTCCACGGCTGACTGTCGGGGTCCGGAAGTAGCAGGACCCTATCTGCCGATCGCTGTTGGCGTCAGGCACGGCCTTCGGCAAGGCCGTCGGGGCACAGGCAACGCTGCGGAAGAACGGCGCGGTCGGCGGCAGTGCACACGGATCGGTGGCGGGATTAGCGACAACGAGAACCGCACCAGCAGCGGATACGGCTCGCCCACGATCATCCGGTCATAGCGGACGCGGATCTTGCCCCGGGCACCGCGTGTGGGGGAGTCGTCGACCCAGGCGTATGCCCGACGGTCCACGACACGATCGCGGCGTTCCCGACGAGGGAACTTTGCTCAGTTCGGTGCTGCCGCACGATGAGCACGTGGACGCGTCGGCGGTGAGCGTGGTGTGGCACTGATCGCAGTGGCGGATGGTGAAGCAGTCGCGTGCGACGAGGGGGGAGCGGTGGAGCTGATCGCGGTGGAGCTGATCGTGCATCGGGGGCCTCGGCTTGCAGGGTTCGTGGGTTGTTCGACTTCCACACTCCTCGCGAGATGTCCCTCCGGTGACGGTAGAACGGCCGGTAGGCATACCCATCTTTGTGCCCGGGGCTGTCCGTAGGGTCGAGATCCAACCTGGTTGATTTTCCTTCTCCGGCTCCGCGATGCCGATCCTGGTGCGTTTTGCCCACGCCTGGAAGTCACGGGGTAATGCCCCGGGCAGGGGTTCGGCCGGGAGTGCTTTTCGCACTCTCGAGCAGGATCTGCGGGACATGGCCGACGACCTGACGCAGGACTGAATCGGAGAGACCTACCCGGATCCGCCAACCGTTGCCTGCTGCCCTGATCACAACGATCCGCGCCGATACCGCGCTATGCTGCGTCTACAGCACCACCCGAGGCCGGTCGTCGATATTCGCTCTGCGCCGTGACGGTCCGAAACGGCTGACTATGACTGGTGACAACGTGGTTCGCGTGCGAGTCGGAAGCGGTCTGCCGAGCTCGGGTGTGCCGATGGTCTGCGTCGTGTCCGGGCGGCGAAGGGCGGCGCCGAGGATGAGTGCGCAGAAATGGACGAACGAGATGGGAGGCGACGGTGACTCGCTCCGAGGGTGACACGTCAGCCGAGGTCGCCGCGTCGGAGATGCCCACAGGGGCGGCGGACCGGTAGATGTGTTGAGGCGCAGCCAAGCGCAGCCCCCGCCAACGATGTATATCAGCTGGCAGGGGCGCTACACGGACAACCTGCACGTAGTAACGAGCAGCGCATCAATGATCTTCGTGAGCCGGAGCCCGGAAGTCCAGGGAGTGTGATCCACGCCATTGCATTATTTCAGCACCGCTGAATAACCGACCAGTAAGTGTGATCTCGACGCTTCCTTGCGGTGCGTGCACGATCCGGTGGGAGTTGCCCAGTCGCGATCGGCGCGAGCCTGCGGCAGGGGTGGTACTGCCGGAATTGGTGTGTTCTCCTTCGCCACAGCAATGCGAGTGGATTTCGGCATCGAATGATTGCGTGAGAATCCCGTATCGATCGGGACGCCGATTGTTCTGTGCTGCAGCGTCTCCCAGCAGTGCTCGTAGCTGTTCTGCGGAATCGAGTATGTGCGGCGAGTTGCTCACCTACCGTTGTGGCTGATGGCCAACGGCCCAGTCGGATCAGTGCCGGCGGCCGGGTCGGCACCCCCGCACGATTTGTGCTGGTGCAGCGAAATGCTTGGGCAACACGGTTCGGGCACCGGCTGTGTGACGTAGAACACAGCCAAATTTGTGGGAGAAGCCTGGCGCTCGGGGATGTTCGGTTGCAACCCTGAGCCGAGACCCAAACCTCCAGACCCAAATACGGGACTGGGTGTAGGTATTTCGGCCGATGTGCAGGTGTCGAAGTCGGTCCAAGGTAGTTGGTGCGCGTCATCGACGTGGCAGTCGAGAATATCTGTACGTGAGAGAAGAGTTGTCATGGCACGGATCGCCGGGTACCTGGGCTCCAGTCTGCTGAATACGTTGCGGGTCGGTGTGGTTGGCACTGTTCTGTACGCCGGGCTCATCATGGGCGTGGTTGTGGTGGCGGTGTGGAAGTTCCCGATGCCTGGCGTGTAGGCCCGCGGCGACTCATGGTCCGCCGCCGATTCCCGGCGAGTGAAACACTCGGTGGCAGTTCGGCGATAGAGCTGACAGGGGCGTGGTTGTGCTCATGGCTCCGCGTCGCCGGTGATCAACGCGCGGTACCTGTAACGGACGCCTGTTGGTGTGGAAGGAATGACAGTGTTCGGGACGGGCATGGGCGCGATGGTTGGTCTACTGGTGGTCGCATTGGTGGTGGTCCCCGTCTCGTTCGGTGTGGCGGCACGAGCGGACGCGAAGGTCCGCCGTGTCTCGGAGTCCCAAGCGTCCGATCTGAACCCACGGGGATCGGCCGCGGACGTGCACGAGAGGTGCGATCGGTGGCGGCAGTTGGCAACGCGGGCGTGGTTGATCTGCGGCGGCGCCTCGCTGGTTGCGGTAGCGGTCGTGGGTGTACTGATCTGTGTCGGGTGAGGGCGACGACGTAAGCAGGCGGGCGAGGGTGTTGGTTCGCGGTTGTCAGTGCGGGGCGG
The DNA here is from genome assembly GCF_042738615.1 of Rhodococcus sp. NPDC059968. Classification (NCBI taxonomy): domain Bacteria; kingdom Bacillati; phylum Actinomycetota; class Actinomycetes; order Mycobacteriales; family Nocardiaceae; genus Rhodococcus; species Rhodococcus sp. NPDC059968. The sequence continues at coordinate 13,704 of NZ_JBHWUE010000093.1, read as the reverse complement.
GCTGAGCCCTCGACGTCGAGTCTGCGGCTCGAGTATCAGCGGAAGATGAAACTATCTCGGCCGCTGTGGCATACGCGCCCGGGGTCGCCGGAGATGCGGTGAAGCCCAGGTGAGCCGAAGCGGCCCGGTCGGAGTGTAGTCCGCTCCGGCCGGGCCTCGCCGGGACGTGCAACAGGTACCCGCCGCGTGAGCCCTGACCGCGCTCGTCACGCGGTGCGCGTCCGGGAAGGGGTGCGCGCCAGTCGGGCGGTGCGGTTCCGCGTTGGTGTACGTGGGTGGGTGGCTTCGCTGATGTCTCCTCAGGCGTGCGGCGGCGTGTGAAATTGTCGACCGGATTTGCGGATGTCGGCGGAACGGTGTTCGCCAATCCCTCCTAGTCGATGGAGGTTTGGCTGGCGCAGTATCGGATTATCGACCTGCTCCTTCGTGTTCCGATGCGAGGAAATGGTAGATCCGCCGCCCGCCCCGATCGTCGAAATGTGACCCACGCCACATGCTTTTCTCGGGTTGTCCGAATCTACGGCCGGCGGCCGGCGGTGCAAGCTCACCCGCTCAAGAAACGCGCATTCGACTCCGGGCGTTGGTTCGGGGCGGCGGATTCGGTGCCTGACCGAGCAAAGAGATCGTCGGCGTGTGGTGCACAGCGCCCGGTGGTGGGGTGCGGGTGTTCGAGGTCGGACTGGTTGGTCTGGACCTCGGGTAAATGCGGTGTGTTGCGGTTGAATGGGGGGCAGCGGGTCGTCCGCGGGTGAGCAGCTATGGCAGACGTTGTCCGATTCCGGGTTGGCGTTGGTGTGCGTCCGCGGGCCGCAGTGCCGATGGGCGGACCTGCTCTTGGCTGGGGATGAAGTGGGGGAGCGCTGACCTGGCTGGCACGGGACGGCGACGAGATCGCCGAGCAGTACCGACGCGATCGCCCCGAAAGCGGCACACCGGTGTCGTGACAGCCCTGGAGCTGACCGGGGGGAGCCGGGCGGTGTTGACCCGGTGGTGTGTGCCGTCTACGGCCCGTTGGAGGAGCTCGCAGGCCAATGTCTCAATGGGTGTTTGGTGCCTGTTGCGGTTTCATGCCGCGGTGACGACTTCGGTCAGGTGGTGACCTCAAAGGGCGCAACATGTTTCGAAGAGCTAGGAGATGTCCGCGCGTCCGGGTGTATCGATTTCTCGGGCGCAGTCCCGGCAGATCCGCTGCGCAGCGTCAGCGAGTCGGCTGCGGTGGCGGACCAAAGAGCAACTGGTGCAAGTAAATTAATTTTCCTGCTTCGGGACAACGCGGACGGTGAGTTCTTCACCGGACAGGTCGGCACCGGGCAGTTTGAAGGATTCGGCGGTGTCGGTGTCCTCGACGTCGACGACGGGGGACTAGGTGTCTTTCCGGCTTGCGGTCAGCTGTTCGAGGGACGCGTCCGTCTCATCGGATTCGGTGACTCTCGGCGCGTCGTAGTCGGTGGCCATGACTGTTCGTTCCTCATGCACTGGGTGTTCGGACCCGCCGGACTAGGGGGTCCGGTGCCGCGTCACGCTCTCGGCGTCGGCGTCGGCGTCGGGGTCGGGGCCGCGAGACGGGTACGTCGGGTGTGACGGGCGCGCTCTTGTCGGACGTGCCCCGTGCCGATGCGGATGCGTTGTTGTCACGAAGTGGGCTGGCAGTTCGGTGTACCCGACGCCTCACCGGTACCAAATCGACTCCGCCATCCGAGCCCCAGTAAGCGCGCAACACCACGACGATGGTGCCAGGTCCGGTCGTAGCCGCGGCGGCGACCGGGAGTGCGGCCAGCTCTCCCCGGCTCTCACCCAACCGGACGCACGCGTCCAGGTTGCGTAACCCACGGACTGGAGGACAGCAGTACACAGGCCGCGCCAGGGTGAACTGTCCGCTGGTTCCCGTTCGGAGATCGCGGCTGTAACGCACCAATCGCCCCGTACGACGTTCCTGCGGACAAGGTCCCCGAGAGCGGATCGCCATGAACGCTCCCGCCGGCTCGCACCCCGATCCCTACGACCCTGCCCTCGATCGGTACTGGGACGGTCACCAGCGCACGGGGCACACCCACCCCAGAGTTTCCCAGGGTCGGTAAAGATAGCATGTTCGTGTCGTTGCTGAATGTAGTGTTTACCTCATGGCGACACGCACGCTCGCTCGATTCCTGTGCACGGCGATGCTGACGTTTGCAGCGCTGCTCGGCGTACCCTTCGAACCCCCGCCCGCATCCGCCCAGCCATGTCCCGATGTCGAGGTGGCGTTCGCCCGGGGTACCGATCAACCGGATGGCGTGGGCATCACAGGACTCTCATTCGTCGAATCGCTGCGCTTGTTCGCGGGCGCGCGGTCGATCGGGGTGTACGCCGTTAACTACCCTGCCGGTAGCAATTTTGATGACAGGCAAGCGTTTGTCCACACCTTCGTCGACGGGATGCGGGACATGCATTCTCGGATTCAGTTCATGGCGACAAGCTGCCCCAACACGAGGATGGTGGTCGGCGGTTACTCTCAGGGCGCGGCTGTGGCAGGGTTTGTCACCGCGGACGGAAATTCAGCCGGATTACCTACTGAGCTAGGCCTACCCGGGCCGTTGTCGCCGGATGTGGCGAGCCACGTTGCCGCGGTCGTCTTCTTCGGAAAACCCTCGGATCGGTTTATGCGTGATGCAGGCAGTCCGCCGATTGTTGTCGGGCCGCTATTCGGCCCCAAGACAATCGATTTGTGCGCTCCCGGCGACAACATCTGCGATGGTGCCCCTCTGGGACGCCCCAATGTCGTGCACGCGTTGTATCCCGCGAACGGGATGACCATCACGGCTGCACAGTTCGCCGCCGCTCGCCTCTAGCCGGTCCGCGTGCCTGGTGCATCGCCTCATTGAGGATCGGGCTGGCGCTCGTCGGCCGCGCCGGAGCCCGACCGGCGACACCGATGTCGGACGCAGCACACTCGATATGTCGTCCATCCAGTCCCATTGCCCGTGCATCACGTTGTGCCCAAGCTCCATGTTCTCGATGATCCTCGACAACGAGAGCATCCCGGTGCCCAGCACCCACAGTGAGCGCCTGCCTGGAGCCGAAGAGCATCGCGCGCGGCCGCCGAGTTCTCAGCTGGTCGGGACTGGCGGCAGGAGCGGCGCCGAGGAAGGCTCCGGCGGCGGCTGCTGGGTGGGTGGTTGCGTGGTCGGGTTGTCCGACGGCGTAGGCGGGGGTGGTTGCGTGGTCGGGTTGTCCGACGGCGTAGGCGGGGGTGGTTGCGTGGTCGGGTTGTCCGACGGCACAGGCAGGGGCGGCTGCGGAGGCGGGACCATCGTGATGGGGGGTTCAGGGCTGGTGGACGGCAACGTCTCGGGCGGAAGCGTGAGCGTCGTCGTGGGTAGCGGCGGCAGTGAAGTGGGCGGCAGTCCGGGAATCTGCAGATCCGTGGGCAGGGTTCCCGGCAGTTGCTCGACTCCCGGAGTCGTCGTGGAACCGGGTGTCCCCGGCACAGTGGCCGGCAACTCGGCGGTCTGCGTCGGCGCGCCGGTGGTGGTGGTACCGGGCGTCGTCGCCGGCGGCGTGGTGGTGGGAGCTATCTTCTCGACCTCCGCGGCGAGCTTCGCACGCCACACGTCGAGTTCGTTGCGCATGTCGGAGTCGCGTACCCCGCCGACACGGTCGGCGGCGCCGGCGAGCATGTTCTTCGCCGCCTCCGCGTCGCCCGCTGCGATCAGCCGCTCGGCCTCCTGCAGCTGTGATGTGGTGTCGATCTGCGCAACGGTCGAATTGGCCTGCTGGCTGAACACGACCGACTTGACGCTCCACAGCGGATCGCCGGGTGCGGCGTTGTACGAGAAGATGGTAGCACCACCCATGACGACCGCGATCGCGGCGGCAGCGCCGGCGATGGGTCGCAACAGACGGAGCTTGCCGCGGGCAGCGCTGCGTGCGGAACGGGTGTCCGAGGCGTCGATGGCCGCGATCACGTCGTCGAGCAGCGGCCCGGTCGGCATCGGCGTCGCGACGATGTCGGCGCGCCAATTGGTCAGCAGAAGCGCGAGCTGGTCCTGTTCCGGCGAATCCGTCGCGACGGGACCGCCACCGGCGATCGCGTCGATCAGCGCGTCGTCGCGGCGCACTGCCGCGACGTCCACCGGTGCGTCGTCTCCTGGGAGATCGGCATCGGGATTGCCGTTGCGCTTGATGCCCCTAGCCAAACCTCTCACCTGCCCTCGTCACCCGCGATGGCTCGTGTTGAGCCACGCGGACTGCTCCCGCGGTACTACCCACGGCCGCAGCCGTCTCCTCTGCTGACATACCGACCACGAGGCGGAGGATCAAGATCTCCCGGTGCCGCCAGCGTGCTCAGCAGTTCGTTCATCTGCCTGCTCGCCTTTCGAGTCCAGCGCCCGCTGTTCGGGTCCGTCATCGTTGACTACGACATCTAGTACGTCGGTGACGGGCTCCGACTTGTTACCGCATGTCAGAGAAGAGCGACACGAAATCGGAGCCCTCCACGTTGGTTGTGGGTTCCCCGGTGTCGGTCCGCACGCGGTCGGTTGCCGCATGACCGCACCCGTCCTCTTTGGGCCGACCCCGGCCCACTCGGGCGGTCCTGAGGCCCTGGGCCGGGGTCGACGTTTTTGCAGGGGCATCGTCTTCGGGGTGGACGATCCTCCTAGTGGGATTATCCCACTAGCGGCCGGTACTCGGCGAGGCTCAGCAGTTGCCGCACGGCGCTAAGGTCGACCTAAGGTGACACGTCCCGAATGTGATCGGGAGGCGTGTTGCGGATGATGGGTGGTGTGGACGAGGGGACAACGGCGGGGCCGGGGAGGGGTTGGCGGATTTCGCTGGGCGTGTGCGCGGGTCTGCTGCTGGGGTTCTTCTGTTATCTGCCGGCGGTGATCTTGTGGCAGCACTACGTCGATGTTCCGCAGCCGCGGGTGTATCCGCATGGGTCGTTCACTTCGTTCGGGTCTGATCCGCCGCCGGTCGGGTATTGGGTGAGCTGCGGCACCGGCCCTTGTGGTGGTGGCGTGCGGGTTGGTGTCGGTTCCGTGGCGGCCCGCCCGGCAATTCGCTCTTCCGTGTGTGCTGGCGTTTGTGCCGATGGCGGCGTTGGTGGCGTGGTTCATGATCGCTATGGAGTTGTTCTCCACCCCCGACTGAACCTGCTATTCGGGTTGTTCGAGTGCGTCGGTGGATGCGGTCGTGGACCGGAGGTTTCAGGTTCTGGCCGGCGGTGTGGTCGCGGGTGTATTCGTCGTCGCTGAGCCGGATGGGTATGCGGTGGGAGGGGTGGGGGTGGGCCTGCCGGGCCAGTTGGTGCTGGAGGTGTTCGCGCATCTCGCTGATGTTGAGGGGTGCGAGGTCGATGAGGATTTGAGCGCAGGTGGAGGCGTGGTCGTCGAGCAGGGCCAGGAGTAGGTGGTCGGTGCCGATTTCTTCGTGCCCGAGCAGGGCGGTCTGGCGCAGGCCGCCTCGAGAACCGTTTTCGTTTTCGCCGGTGATCGGGAGGTGCCCAGATGCTGGGGCGGAGCCCGCTCGTGCGCTGATGTCGTCGAGCTTGCTCTCGAGGGCTGGCGCGGTGACACCCCATGAGGGCAGCGCTGCCGCTCCGGGGCCGCCGGCGTCGAGGATCTGGGGCGAGCAGGTGTTCGGTGCCGACGCAGTTCTGGTGGTGTGTGCGGGCGGCTCCGGCGGCGTGGGGTGACCACGTGGCGGGCTAGATCGGAGAATCTCTCGAACACCATGACGCACTCCCTCCCCAGGCGTCGCCGCGAGCGACGCGAACCGCTGCTGAATTCCCTGCTGTTCGGGGGTCCCGGGCGGGTGTGTAGGTGGTTATGGGTGGGATCAACGCGACGTCGGTACTTGCCTGAAGTGCACAGTCACGAGACCGGTCGTCCTGACCACAAGTTCTCCGGAGCAATGTTTTCGCGGCGGTGTCGTGCCTGATCGGCCCCGGGCGGCGCTGATTCAGTGAGGATTCGCCGGATGCTGTGCCGCGAAATCGACTGCGGTCCAGGCCATTGCAATAGCGCCGTCGAGAACGGCTCTGTCGGCTGCCGGGCCGATGCAGGCGGCGGCGAATTCAGGTTGGTGGTTGACCGCGGGATGACAGTCCAGGCCGAGCATGGGGTGAATGGTGGGCACGGTGTGAGAGACGTTGCCCATGTCGGTCGCTGCACCCTTCATTGCGTCCGGTAGATCAGGAAAGCTGCGACCGAGGGCTTCTGCGTTGGCGCGGTATCGAGCAAGCAGGGTGGCGTCCGGGCGCAAGTCTGCGTAGTCCGGTCCGGTGGGAGTGATCGACATGGCACATCCGGTGGCCAGCGCCCCGGCCTCGAAGCAGCGTTTCACGCGCGCAGTGAGCGTGGCGAGTGCCTCGGCGGTCTCGGAGCGGACGATCCAGCGTCCGGCCGCAGTATCGGGGATCACGTTGACGGCGGTGCCGGCATCGGTGACGATGCCCTGAATCCGGTCGGTTCCGCGAGTTTGTTGTCGCAGTTGGCCTATCGCTACCTGCGCGATGAGCATCGCGTCGGCAGCGTTGACCCCCAGTTCGGGATAGGCCCCGGCATGGGCGGGCTTGCCTTTGTACGCAACTTCGAACTGGGAAATAGCCGTGCCGGGCATCGCCGCCATCTCGACGGCGGCGGGGTGGACCATCATCGCGGCGTGGAGCCCGTCGAAGGCACCGCGTTCGAGCATGAGGATCTTCCCGCCGCCGCCCTCTTCGGCAGGGGTGCCGAGGAGTGTGACGGTCAACCCCACGTCGTCGACGAGGTCGGCCAGACCGAGGGCGGCACCGACGCCGGCTGCGGCGATGATGTTGTGACCGCATGCGTGCCCGATTTCGGGGAGGGCGTCGTATTCGGCGCAGATTCCGACGTGCACCGGACCCGATCCGATCGTGGCGCGCACCGCCGTGGGTAGTCCGTAGCAGCCGTGCTGCACCTCGAAGCCCCCGCCGCTGAGTTCGTCGGCGACCCACTCACTGGCTCGGTGTTCGTGAAATCCCAATTCAGGGTTCGCGTGGATGCGGTGAGACAACTTCAGGAGCGTCCGTTCGTATCGTCGAATCCTCTGCTCGATAGCAGCTTTCGCTCCAGCGGCAGGTGCTGTCATGAGAGCGTGGACACCGTTGCCGGAGCGGTGTGAATCGTTGCGGGACGGGTCGCGGCGTCATACGCCGCTCGGGCGCCGGTTGCGCCCATGCCGCTGTCGCCCGCGGGCTCATAGAGCCTCTCCGGGCCACCGCCCTGCCACTGATTGATCCAGGTCACCCCGGCAGGGATGCCGGCAGACGCGGCGGCGTGGTCGGGGTTGTGCGTGTAGACGGTGGCGCCGAGAGCGAAGCGCGACGAACTGGCGCGCTCGAGTCCCTCCTCGAATGAGGAGACGACAACGACCGGGGCGATGGGGCCGAACGTTTCCTCGGTCATCACGAGCATGGAGTCGTCGACGTCGGTGAGGACGGTCGCCGGGTAGAAGAACCCCTTCCGCTTCGGGATTACGCCGCCGATGCGGACGCGAGCGCCGCGCTCGACGGCGTCGGTCACGTGCCGATGGACGATATCGCGCTGGCCTGCATCGACCAACGGCCCCAGTACGGTTTCGGCGTCGTGGCCGTCACCGAGGGCATAGGTGGACGCAGCGTCGACCAGTGCGTCGACGAACGCCTCGGCGATGTCCTGGTGGACATAGATGCGTTCCATGGACGTGCAGATCTGCCCGGTGTTGACGAACGCGCCGAAGGCGATCGCGGCGGCGGTTGCGACAGGATCGACACCGGCGTCGACGACGACTGGGTCCTTGCCGCCGAGTTCGAGGATCGACCGGCACAACCGCCCACCGGTTCGCGCGCCGATCCGGCGGCCTGCCTCGACGGACCCCGTGAAGTGCACCAGCCGGATCTGCCCATGCTCGACCAGCGGTGCCCCCGCCCGGGCGTCACCGAGGACGAGGTTGACCACGCCCGGAGGCAACGTCGACAACTCGAACAGCCGGGCGGTGGAGAGTGGTGATCGTTCGGACGGCTTGACCACGACGGTGTTGCCCGAGGCGAGGAGCGGCCCGAGAGCACCCAGCACCATCGGTACGGGGAAGTTCCACGGGGTGATGACGGCGGTGGCGCCCAGGGGGTGACGCAGGATCGTCGTTCCGCCGCCGCCGTCCGCGCCGGGGAGGGTTTCGACGAAGGGATAGGTCAGGGCATCGTCGAGCGCGGCCCGAAGCCCCTGGACACCGCCGTCGATGAAGGATCTACCGAGGGCGACCGGTTTCCCCATTTCCTGACATTCGAGCTCCGCGAGTTCCTCGGCATGCTCGGCGATCTCCGCGGCCCACCGGGTCAGATGTTCCACGCGTTCAGCGACCGGCAGCTCCGCCCACCCAGGCTGCGCCTCCACTGCAGCATCGACGGCGCGGTCGACGTCGTCGGGCGTTCCGCCGGGGTAGCGTGCGATCACGTCTTCGGTGGCGGGGTTCACCAGATCATGCAGCGTCGAACTCTGGGAGTCCTCCCATTTTCCACCGATAAAGTTCTGTAAGGTCTTCATACGAACAGTGTTGCCTTCCTTGTGATGTCGAGTTCAGCGGATACGGTCGGCCATGAGCTCGCCGACCATGATCGCCGTCAGGTTGGTGTTGGCCCGCGGGACGGACGGGAATATCGACGCGTCGACCACCCGCAGCCTGTCGGCTCCGAGGACCCGGCAGGACGGGTCGACCACGGTGTCCGCGTTCCCGGTTGCCCCCATCCGGCAGGTACTGGTGGCGTGCTGAACATCGCTCACGGTTGCGAGCAAGTGGTCGTCGAGTTCGCTGTCACTGTCGAGCACCGAGAACAGGGCCCTGTTCTCGGTCTCGAGCGGCCCATGGGTGATGGCGGCGACCGCCGGGTCACGAGCGAGTTCGACCAGGTCGCGTATCCCGTCGCGCAAACGGGACAGGTCCCGCTCGTCGGAGAGCATCCGGGAGTGAATCTGAGGGTGATCCGCCGGGTCGGCCGAGGCCAGCGTCAACACGCCGCGGGAGTACGCCTTATTCACCCAGACGCCGAACGCACCTGCCAACGCGCGCATATCAGGATTGGCCATGGCAACGACATTCTGATTTTGTGACACGAACATCATGTCGCCGGCGGGAGCGTCGGGCTTGCTGGTGTGGCGGACACAGACGTTGGTGTGCCGATCGTCCGGGCTCTGGATCCCGGCCCCGTCGATCAGAGGAATCGACACCACCGCCATCGGATGGTCTTGCAGACCGTGCCCGACCGGAAGGTCTTGGCGCACCTCGATCCCCAACGAACGCAGATGTCCGGACGGACCGATTCCGGACCGCAGGAGAATTGCCGGAGAGTGGACCGCTCCGGCGCTCAGTATCACCTCGTCGGCGTGCTCCGTCGCAACGGTGCCGTCAACGATGATCCGGACACCGATCGCGCGGTCTCCGGAGAAGATCACCTGGTCGACCAGGGCATCGCCACGGATCGTCAGGGTCGAGGACTCGCGAGCGGCCTCGAGGTAGGCGTCGTTGACCGACACCCGCCGGCCGGACCGCGAGTTGATCGGGTACGGCGAGACCCCCATCGCGTGGGGGGCATTGACGTCCGCGGCCCAAGCATGACCGGCAGACAGGGCAGCCCTGCACAGCGCGGTATCAACGGATCCCCACTTCTCTTGTGGCATGCGGTGAATCGGGGTCGGCCCACCCCGGCCGTGATAGGCCTCGTCGCCGTACTCCTCGTCGTCCTCGAGCTTGGCGAAGTATGGCAGGACGTCGTCGGGCCCCCAACCCACGCAACCCCAGCTGACCCAATCGTCGAAGTCCTCCATCGGGGGACGAATCGCGATCTGTCCATTGATCGATGAGCTGCCGCCGACCCCTCTACCTCGCCAATAGGGCGCAGGCGCTTGCTTCTCGGTCCGTGCCGCATCGAGCCCCGTCCACACCAGATTTTCGGTCGCCGTCGGGTCGAGCAACGCCCTGATCGGGTTGGGCGACCGCCACGCCTGGTGCATATGCGCCGAGCGATAGTCCGGTCCCGCCTCGAGGAGCAGCACCCGCTTGCCTTTATCCGCGGAACGGACCGCGAGCGCGGCCCCCGCCGAACCTGCACCCACCACGATGACGTCCCAGCCTGTCTCGGTCACAACAAACCTCCGTAACGAGTTGCGCGAATGAGGTCTCCGGAAGCGCCCGGGTCCTGCCGAGTATGATTCTGCACACGAAGAGTTCAGTCAATAGTGAATATTCATTTTTTTCTGACCGAATGGAGGTGGCGGTGTCCGTCGACGGCAGCGACAGCGGAGAGAAGGTTTCCCTCATCGAGGACTTCGGTGTGCATATCGGCGGTGCGATGGGCTGGCCCCCCATGGCGGGTCGAGCCGCGGGAGTGCTGATGCTCAGCGAGGCTCCGATGACCATGTCGCAACTGCAGGATGCGCTCGATGCGAGCAAGGGATCGGTATCCGAGACAACCCGGTTGCTCATCACCACCGGCACCGTGGAACGATTCAAAGAGCCGGGAAGTCGCCAGTTCGTCTACCGATGGCGCGACGATGCCTGGATCGGATGCTTACAGCACCAGCTCGAGCAGACCACCGAACTGCTGGCGCTGGCGGAGAGTGCCCAAATCCGCGGCAGCACCCTTCCGTCAGAACAGCGCGCCCGCTTCCACGCAATGCACGAGTACTACAGCTTCATGGTCAGCCGACTCGAGATGCTCCTCACGGAATACACGTCACAGTTCGGGGCGGGACAGTGACGAACGGCTGGCTTCGATGGGACGCGACAGAACTCAATGGGCCGACAACCAGCCAGCTCCCCAGGCGATCGTCACTCGAGACCTGATGTGCCCATCGATCCGTACGAGTCGCCGGGGCGCCGCTCCCTATGATCGGATCGATCTACGGTGACGAGCGCGCGGGCGGTGTCGTCGCCGACGTGCTGACGGCAAAATTTACTGACCGACTGAAGTGGTGTGCCTGGTCGAGCGTTATCCGCAGGCGAAGTGTGGGATTGCACCGCTGGGTGACGATCAATTCCTGTACCTGGCAACGGTGTTAGAACTGAATTCGAAACTTTTGGCGGGTTGGTCGATCGCCGACCACATGCGCACCGGGCTGGTCGCCGACGCGCTGCAGGCGGCCGCCGCCGTGCGCGGCGCCGCCGGGTTGGACGGCGCAATCTTTCACTCCGACAACGGGTGGTCTGTGCTTTCACGCCGGACCGCGACTACACCGTCTGGTTCACGTCTTGTGTAGCCACTGAGATAGGTAGGTGTGATGAACGGCAGGAGTACATAGATCATGATGGGGGTGGCGATGGCGACGGACAGGAACGTCCTGGCGGCCAACGTTCCACGTCACTGCTTGCGGTACTAGAAAGGCGTTGAGCGCCAGGCTGAGTGTAGAAGCGCTGCCTACCATGAGGGCTTGTTTCCATCGTGGTGGCGGCGACTGCGGGTGCTCAGGTGTTCGTTGAAGTTTGCTCGAACCAGCCCTCGATTCCAGTCAGGCGGTGGATTCGGTGGTCGACGGCCACCGAATCCACGCGAGTGCCACGCTTTATGCAGCGGTGAGGAGAGCCAGTCGTTCAACTCGGCCTCGTTACAAACCGGTAGAGCACGTGGTATTCGTGCGGATTGCGCGGTGATCGTAGCCAGCCGCCGCCGAGAAAACGGGGAAGGTGCCCACGATCGCCATTCCAGTTTCGGTCCAGTCGACGAACTCGCGTTCGCGGCCGCGGGTGAGATGACGGGCGACCGATGTGGTCACCGCGTCGGTGCCGGGAGATGTGGCAGTTGGGGGAGTGGGCATTGTCCGCTCTTTTCTTTCCAGCTGCTTGCCTCGGAAAGGTCGGCGGCAGGGAGTGTAGGTGGGCACCTGATGCCGGCCGGCTTCGGTGGCTACGCGGGGACCGTCACGTTCGCCGTATCGACGCGGCGGCGGGCCAGGATCCGTGCGGCCTGATCGGTAGTCGTGTTTTCGATTTGAGCGATCGAGTACACCTCGGTGAGAGTGTCGCCGATGCCTCGGGTGTGCTCTTCGACGGTGTCCTGGTTCCAGCCGAGGACCTCCCGTCCGACCAGGTGGAACGCCCCGCCGGCGTTGGTGACGAAGTCGGGGGCGTAGAGGATCCCTCGTTCATGGAGGATCGCTCCGGCCTCGCCATCGGCGAGGATGTTGTTGGCGGCGCCGACCACAGCGGATGCCGGCAATTCCGAAGCGATCTCACTGTTGAGGACCCCGCCCATCGCGCAAGGAGCGAAGATGTCGCATGGTGTGCTGAGCACCGCATCGACGCCGACGACGGTGTGACCGAGCTGTTCCGCGCTGGCCAAACGCTCCGGGTCGGTATCGGAGACGAACAGACGAGCGCCCGCCTCCGACGCAATAGTGGCCAGACCGCTACCGACTGCCCCGAGTCCCTGAATCAGCACGCTGAGGCCGTCGAGTGTTCCCAGCCCGCGGTACGCAGCGGTGGCCTTCATCGCTTCGAACACCCCGAGTGAGGTGTTGAACGCACTCGAACCGGCTCCGCCTCGCTCGGCGGAGCGGCCGAAGACGAACTCGGTCGTCTCGTTGAGCGTGTCCATGTCCGCCGAATTCGTGTTGACGTCGGGACCGGTCCAGTAATTGCCCCTGAGCTTGTCGATGTTCTCCGCGTGCAGAGTCAGGATCCGCGCCCAGGTGACCTGGTCGATGTCCTTGCGTGGGGCCGGCAGCGCGATGACCGACTTGCCGCCACCCATGGGTAGGTTGCTGACTGCCATCTTCAACGTCATCGCGCCTGCGAGCTTGCCGGCGTCTTCGAGGGCGCCGGCGAAGGACGCGTACTGGGCTGCTCGGGTACCGCCAGCCGCCGGTCCAAGTCGCGTCGAGTCGAGGCGAATGACGAACGACGCTCCGGTTTTCCGGTCATGCCGGGTCACTGTCAGCTCCCCGTCCCAGCGAAATGTGTCGTCAAAACTCATGATTGTGCCTTTCGATGTTGTCGCCACGCGGGAAAGTGGGCGTTCGGGAATCGATGCTGGGCGCGCTGTCGGCCCGCGATAACTGGTCACTGGGAAAACCCGACGCGCTCGTGTCGATGCGTCTACAAGCGTAATTAGTTTGGAAGTGCTCCGTCTTCAAGGGTTGGTATTTCGATACAAATTGATTCCAGAAGTTCTGTTATTGCGCACTTTGTCTTCGGACTGTTTCTGGGAGGTTGCCCTGAAAGACACTTCATCGGACGCCGAGAAGGCCTCTGCCCCATTGCAGGGACAGAGGCCTTCTCGATCGGTGCCTGTTCCGATCAGCCGTGTGCGTGCAGTGGCGTACCGGCGAGCGCGAGCATCGGGCGTGGACGAAGGGCGCCACGTCCTACGGCAATGCCTCCCACGCGACGGTCAGTTGTGCCTCGCCCGATCAGTTCGCCGACGCCGTCGGCGACCATGTGCAGGCCCACCACCGGCCCGGTCGTGTCCGCGCCACCGGCCCGGACGACCTTGATGCCGCATGCGGTGTGTTGCGGTTGAATGGGTGGCATGGGGTTGTTCGCGGGTGAGCAGCTGTGGCAGACATTGTCGGATTCGGGGTTGGCGTTTGTGTGCGTCCGCGGGCCGCAGTGCCGGTGGCGGATCTGATGGCGGTCGGTGAATCGTCCCGGGTTTGATGCGCACCTTCTTTCTTGGGAAGGTAATCCTTATGCCGAATGTCTATCCAGCCGAGGTGCGAGAGAAGGCCGTGC